>JBILRJ010000092.1:0-9570 GCA_044372695.1 Spirosomataceae bacterium | reverse complement strand
AACAGCTTAAACTTCCAGATTGGGGTTTAGAAAAGCAATTATTGCTTCAAAAATCTAACATTTTGGTGGTAGGAGCAGGTGGCTTGGCAAGTTCTGCTCTAATGTATTTGGCAGCTGCAGGAATTGGGCATATCCATATCATTGATGGGGATCAAATTGAATTATCTAATTTAGCCCGCCAAGTCCTATTTTTGGATGAAGATATTGATCAATCAAAAGTGGATGTCGCTGTAAGTCGACTCGCTCAACAAAATCCAGCTATACAAATTACAGGAACAAAGGAATTTTTAACTCTTGAAAATGCTTCCAGATACATTCAAGATGTAGATCTTGTCATGGATTGCACCGACAGTTTTAAAGCAAGGTATTTGATTAACGATTTTTGCGTATCCTTGGCTAAACCTTTTGTTTATGCCGCTATTCATTCTTGGGAAGGATTAATTTGTTTGTGCAATGCCAAAAATCAAGCGGGTATTTTAGGCCCTACTTACCGTTGTTTATTTCCTGAAGAGCCTGGTAAAATGGAAATCCCAACTTGCGATGAGGTAGGAGTATTGGGTGTTCTTCCGGGGATGATGGGACTTTTTCAAGCTAAAGAAGCCATTTTTTATTTAGCAGGTTTGGAATCACGTGTCAATGGATCCTTGATGCGGTGGGATTCCCGAGACATGACCTTTCATTTTTTTAAAGCGCAAAGGACTCAAAATGCGGAAACCAGTATTTTTCCAAAAAAATTCCAAGCTCATGAAATTCGAGAGATTTCGGTAAGTGATTTACAGGAAAAATGGGAAAGTCAAGAAATAACATTTGTATTGGATGTTCGTGAGGACTATGAATGGGAGATAGCCCATCTAAAAGGTGCACTCCATATTCCTATGGGGAAGATTCCTCAACATATATCTAATTTAAGTAAAAGTCAAGCCATTGCAGTCATGTGTCACCACGGAATGCGCTCTGCTAGCGTCATTCGCTACCTACAACAAGAACACCAATTCCAAAATCTATACAATGTCACCGGTGGCATCGAAGCCTGGGCTAGGGAAGTGGATGGCTCGGTGGGGAGGTATTAGTTTTTTATAATTCAAAATATCCGTACTGGTCTGATATTGTAAAATTCTTGTTCATTATTATATTCATTTACTCCGTTGGAAAAGTCTTGATCCCATTTGATTGATGAAAACTCTTGAATTGAACTACAATAGTATTTATTTCTAAATCCACCAATTCCTAATAGGTGTAAATTTTCATATATTGAAGATAGTTCATCTCTTGAAGGCAAATGCCAATCACTATAACCATTAAATACCAAATTATCACATGCTATGGTTGCCAAATTTCTATTCATTTGTTTTAAATCTATTATTGATGCAACTAGACCATGACCATCTTTTTCATAAACAACATATCCTCCAAATTTTATGTAAGATTTAATTCCTGTTGGTCTAACTGTATAACCATTCATCTCTTCAATTTGTGATAATGTACGTTCATCTTGCCAAGAGAAAGTTGCTGCTAATTGTCCTTTAGTGAGAAAAACTAAGGAAAAATCTACTTCGCTAAATTTACCTTTAAAATCATAAATTTTTTCAATAGAGTTATTACTATTTGATTTATCCATCCCAGATTGAACAGCAAATAAACGAGTGTAAAATTTCCAATTATGAATGAATGAATTTAAAACATGTATGCTTTCTTCTCTTCTTAAGTAAAATCTTCTATTTACACCATTGTAATTTATCACAATAGGAAAAACTGTTTTATTCAAAATTTTATAATTTTTAACTTCATCATTGGTAAGACTTAAAGCTCCTAATGTCTTAATGCAATAGTTGGCACAAAAGTCCATATTTTTGTTTGCTAAGGCTGAAACAACTAAAGAGATTTCCCAATTTTTATTTTCAGTATCTAATGATTTTGGTTCACTACTTTTAATGGAATAATCAAATGCAGTTTGCAAAGGTTCGTGCAAAAGTCCCACTAATTCGCTTATAGCATTGATTTCAGCTTGCTCATTTAACATTTGTTGTTTAATATTGATTGCAAAAAGCCCTCCTTTTATCTCTATTTCTATTCCCTTTGATTCTATAAAACTGTTTAATTTACTTAATGAAACAACAGCTTTAATAGTATTTCCCCAACTTCCATCAGGGAGTTGAGATTCGTTCAAAATAATGTAGGATTGTATATTACCAGAAGAAACAGATGTAATTTGATCTGAAACCAATTGATCATTTAATATTTCAGTTTTAGATGAAATAAAAGTACCAAAAGCTTGTTCTATAGCAGAGCGAAGTGCATTTTGCCTAGCTTCTTCTTTTGTTTTTCCACTTCCACTTATAGTTAAATTAATTAATTTTGAATTCTCTTGAGGAAATAAGTCAGAGATTGGAACTAAATTAAAGAGTAAACAGACTATGATTATTTTTTTTAAAATTTTCATATATTGAAATTGTAATATTTACTAGTTTAATATGATGATTATTTAGAGTTGAAATATTCTTTTAATTCGGAGTCGTTAGGGTTTATTTCGAAAGCCTTCTTAAAATAAGAATTAACTTTCTCTTCATTGTGAGTATTCATTAAATGAAAACTACCTAAAAATTTATATGCTTCAAATAAATGATTATGATCATCTTTGTATTGAGAATTAGACGTGCTTTTTAAAATGTCAATTGTTTCTAGGAATTTTTCATAATATTCAGCACTTTTTGAAATGTTTTTAGTTGACACAATTAAATTGTTTGCTCTTGCTCGATATAGATAAAATGGTGGCCATTTACTATTTATTTCAATAGCCTTAACAAAGCACGAATCTGCCTTGTATACAAATTTTATTCTTTCGGGGTTAATT
Organism: Spirosomataceae bacterium; assembly: GCA_044372695.1. Taxonomy (GTDB): domain Bacteria; phylum Bacteroidota; class Bacteroidia; order Cytophagales; family Spirosomataceae; genus Aquirufa. Next base: position 6,719 of record JBILRJ010000092.1, on the reverse strand, counting down.
ATTTCTTTAAAATTTGGTTTAAAACTAGCACTCAAATAGAAATCGATTCCTAATAAATAAAAATCGTTTGATCGAATCACATTGGATCGACTTCTGTGAATTATTAATTCCTTCATAACATCAGCAGCAGTTTCAAATTTTTTTTCTTTAAATAAATAATTATGTTTTGAAACCAAAGCATCGTCTAAACTATCAATCTTTGAATAAATTGATTTGGATATTGATTCATATGAATTCAGTGTAAACATGACAAGTATTAAAAAATATTGATTTTTCATATTATTTGATTTTTCGAATTGATCTTGTTGAATAATTTCCTAATAAATTATTAGGCCAATAACTTGTAACTGTAAAAAGACTGTTAAAAGGAGTAAGTTCCTCTGAATTTGAATCACTTCCATTTTTTACCCTTGTGTAAGGATATGGCTTAAATAAAAAATAAGACATCTCATCATTATTTGTTTGTATTTCACCATGGTAATGATATAAAGTCCAAAACTGATTTACAAATTGTTCACCTGAATAAAATCTCCTAAAATCAAACTTGGTAGTATTTCCAAAGCCTCCAATTCCATAATATGCATAATTCGCTAAAAGATTCAAATTTGTTATATTAGGTAATTGCCAATCCGTAAAACCTGCAAATTTCATTTTGTTTAAATTTTCAGGTGTTTCATCAATCGGAGCAATTCCAAAATTTTCGTCTAATTTATTATTATGAATTACACCGTATTCAAAAGGGAACAAATTGCCTTTGTTTTCAACTTTAACTTTATCTATTTTTTCTAATTCTTCTAAATTCATTAACATATTGAAATTTATTTTCATGAGTAACGTATTTTCGGCTTCAAACGCAATTTTTTTTATTAGATAAAACTGAATTTCAGCATTATTTTTATCGGTAATATCATGTTTAAAATCATTATTTGTGCCAAATTCATGATAATTCAATTCTTTTGAATTTTTGCTATATCTATTAGGTGCGATATTTTTAGAGAAAATAACTTCTTCATAATTTTTTATGTTTTCATTATCATTACTTGGAATTAGAAATCCAAAAATTGATTTATCATTATATTTTAGTTCAAAATTTTTACAATAATATCTCCATTGAGTTTTTAATGCCATTAATAATTTGTGAGAGTTTTCATTTCTTAAAAAATATTTATATTCAATTTTTGAATTGGTTACAATTAGTGGGTAATATGGAATATTTAATTTTTCAAATTCTGTCACCTCGATATCACTCAATGTGAGTGAATTCAAGATTTTTATGACTAAATTAAAAAGTTTGCTCATATTTGAATTTGATCTAACCTCTATTTCGATTGGTAAATTCCAATTTCTTTTTGATGCATCAGTAACGCTAGCATTAGTAGGCTCTTTTACATTTAATTTAAAATCCATTGAATTTTGTAGGGAATTGTGTAATTGACCATATAAATTAGTGATACTGATAAGTTCACTATTTTCGTTTAAAAGCTTATTTTTGATATTAAAAGAGAAAAGACTGCCATTTAATGTAGTTTCAAATCCTTTTGATTTACTGAATTTTATTAAATTATTTACTGAGACTATAGCCTTTAGTGTAACATAATTATTATTTTCAGAAAAAGTAGATTCATCAATGATTTCAAATGATTTTATATTACCAGAAGAAACAGAGGTAATTTGATCTGAAATTATTTGGTCATTTAATATTTCAGTTTTGGATGAAATAAAAGTGCCAAAAGCCTGTTCAATTGCTGACCGAAGTGCATTTTGCTTCGCTTCTTCTTTTGTTTTTCCACTACCACTTACAGTAATCGTTACTACTCTATCTGTTTCTTGTGAAAAAATAACAGTAATTGGGTTAATTAAAAGAAATAAAAGGATATAAATAGATTTCATAATTTAGTTTGCTAAAATATTATAATAAACGAATACTTTTTTATTGTTTGAATCGAATTTTATTAGTGCCACTAAGCTTTTCACAAAGCCAATGGATTGTTCTCGGATGATCTCTATCGATGTAGTTGTTGCACCTTTAATGTTATTTTCAGTTGCAATGATATTTTCAGAACTAATGGTAGAGCCATTTAAAAATGTATTTGCTTGTTGATTGGATTTGATTTGAGCAACTTTATCCATTAATGATGGATTGGTGTATTTTGTAGGATCAAGACTTATGACTGAAATAAAATAGTTGTTTTGGGGACTTGCAATAATCTTGGATCCATCAAATGGCTCTTTTGAATAATGGTTCTTAACAAATTTTGATAATGGCTGACAATAATATAGTAACCTTCCTGATTTACCTATTTGGCCGATAAATTCAAATTTTATAAAGGGTTCTGCAAAGGATTTTGAAGCTATTTCTTGAGCTTTTTTTTCATTTTCTTGTGCTAAACTTGATGATGAGGTAATTGCAACAACATGAAAACTATCATCTTCTCCATCTAATAACTTACCACCTTCAAATGGGGATGCATGGTACATTCTTTTGACAAAGTTGGTCCTTGCTACTTTTTCATCATCGAACGATTGTGAAAATGAATTTGCACTAAAAATGCAGATTAATACTAATGATGAAATAATTCCGAAAATGATTTTATTCTGCTTCATTTATTGGATTGAAATCGGAGGCAATTTGATTAAAATATTCTTTTACATCGCTTTCAATACTCATACGTAGCGACCCATTATCTGTAAATTTCACCTCTCCCTTTTCTATAGTATATTCAGAAATAAAATACCCATGCAAATCAGTTGGTATATTATGGGGTAGCGGCTCTCCTTTTTTTGCAATCAAATAGATTGAAAGATAATCATTGTCAATGGATAGAGCTAAAGCATATCCTAACTCCAACATTACATTTGGATTTTTATCTGTAATATCAAAAATTATCACTTGTGAATTTTTGATTTTTACAATTATACTGTCTAATAATGATCTTCCTGCTGATGACCTTAGCCTTCTGTAGTTTATATTGTATTTTAAAATCTTACCATTTTCCCCATTAAACCTTTTAATTACATCATTGCCAACTTTTTGAATAGCAATTTTTGCCTCGTTTGAACTCCACTGGTATCCACCTGAAATTGTAAATTGATTTTTCATAATTTGTACTTTAAATGGAATATAATACTAAGTCAATCCTTAAGAACAATTCAAAAAATTGGTCAATTAATATTCTTATTTTAGAAGAAATTAAACGGTCCAATACTTGTTTAATAATAGAATGCAAGGCAGATGTTATACTTGATTCTCGATAAAAGGAATTGAAACAAATGGTAAATATTATCCGTGGAAATATTCTTTTCATTATCGTAAAAAAATAAATTGTTCGGTTCTAATTTGTTTAGGTTGGTTTTTTGCATAAGTAACAGCCACATCTCGATAAGAATTAATGCGCATTTTATCTAGTTCAAAGTTCCTATTTGAATTAATTTCAGAGGCAATCGCATCACGTTTTGATTTTTCTTCTGCATTTCTAATTGATTCTTTTTTTAGAGCAATTCGGTCATTATATTGTTTTACCTTTAACTCCCAACGTGCTTTTTGGTCTGACCGTAATTTTTTATCTATTTTATTTATCAAAAGTTTAGCTTCCTTTTGTGCTGAGGAATTCGGGTCAATAGATGTTAGCAATTCACCAGCTTCTTCGGCTGCAGAAGTATTTAATTTTGCAGACCAGATTGAATTTGCCTTACTCACAATTACACGTCCTTCTACATTAGTTTTTTGCTGATAAACATTATGCAAGATTTCAAGGCATTTATAATAGCAGGTTTGGCATGCTTCAGGTACCATGGATAAGTCATAAATTGCTTTATTGTATTTACCCATTTTGCTATCACTTAAGGCCGCTTTAATTATGAAATCACAATTAGTGGAGTAATAGTTTATAATTTTATTCTTACCCTCCTCTAAAATGCTTTTTACCTTAGTGTTGGATATATCAATGCGCTTTATCGCATCAATCATTGCTTGATTTTCGTTATTTCCAGTTCCATAAGTCTGAAAAGATATTGTTGAAAATATTGATTGGGTTTCAATATCTGCAATCGAAAAGATAAACTCCAATTGATGAGCAACCTTTTGTGGTGGTCCAGCAATGATATCTTTTGTAAGCACATTTACTTTTGCAGCAATAACAAATCGTGCATTTGTGTCATAGCTACCGATTCCATAATTGCTTGTCGCTTGCCTTATTCTTGAAACAAGAAATTGACGAGATTCTTCAGGCAAACCACTATTTTCAGACACAAGGGTTGCTAAAAAAATCTTTCCGTAATCATCATGATTAGTTTGGGCGAAAAGCTTATTAGTTAAAAAGATTAAGGTTAGAAGTAGGAATGTTTTTTTCATTTTATTTTTCGCCTAATATTAAAATTGCCTCTCCTAATCCTCGATTTAATAATTTTGATTCAAGGTTATAGGGGGGAGACTTTAGATATTTCTGGAGATTTCTTGCAAATTGCCGTGCATCAATACCATTATTATTAGAATCCCAGAGTGGAATTTTAACTTGTTCCAAACGAAGAATATTTTCTGAGGACTCGGAATTATTAAATTGATTGTTTACCGTATTCTTGTTTAACCAATCTGTTACAATGTCTGTAATCTCTTTTCCTTCAATTTCTGTTTCTAGGTCTTTGCTCCAGCTCCCAAATCGCTTAACAGTTAACATGATTTCACGGCCATTTTGTTGCATACCAGTAAAATGATTAACTAATTGGGTTGAAAATAAATCAATGTGCGAATTGATTGCTTGTTGCAACATAATTGGTGTTATTTCGTAGCTTGGCATCCCGTTGCCTGTCGATGATGCTATTCTTTTGCTTGTATATGAGTCAAAGGCCTCTAAAGTAAAAGAAATGATCTTACCTTGATCTGTTTTATTAATCTTCCACCAAATTTGGATGATAATATCTGCCTTGGTTCTATTTTTTAATTTATCCAAAGGACTTTCTGCAATCAAACTGCCTGAGGTTTTACTGTAAGTCATATTATCTTCAGCATTTCTTGCTTCTAAGGCTTTAATCTCTTGTTCCGCATCTTTTAATGGGAATCCCCTGTCAATCATAAGTGAACCAATTTTGCTTATTACTTGACCGATTTCGGTATCCTCTTGAAAAGCTTGTTTATAATTAGGTACTTTCATTTTAGTACCTTGGTTATCAAATTCAGTGATAAAATATCGTTGAATACACCAGTTGTCGGAAGGCAAAACCATGATTGTTGGTTTTTTACTTTGTGAAAAAATATTTAAGCTAATAAGAAGTAAAATGAGTATTTTAGGATCCTTGAACATTACAGCACATAGTTAAATAATAAAACAATTATTTTCTTAAAATTTAAATCACATTTATTGGACCACAGCTCGTATAAACTACATTAGCTGATATTACAGGTAAAAACTTAGTTAGTTTCATTGTTGATTGATATAAATTATAATCTGCACGTTCATTCGCATAATTACACCCTGTATTTACAATTTTTCTTATGGGGTACCATTTGCCTTCAAAAATAAAACTTTCATTATGCCCCAAGTTAAATGTTAATCTTCCTGCATCACAATCTCGGATTGCTTTTAATATATCTTCAAAAACCATTTATTGAATAGTTTATTACAACTGCAATTTTGTGGTTTAGACGTTTTGAAAATAGCTAATTTGCGTTAATTACGTTATTCACGTATTTAACTATCTATATCTGTTGATAATGTAAAAATTTAGTAAATTGAAAATCAAGATTTTATATCAAAATTTGAATTTGACAATTATATTCAAATGTTTATGGGGAATTCAATTTTGTTTTAGCGTCATTCGCTACCTTCAAGAAGAACATCGATTTGAAAACCTCTACAATGTCGCTGGTGGAATAGACGCATGGTCTAGGGAAGTGGATGATTCGGTGGAGAGGTATTGATGTAAGATGTAAGAGGTAAGAGGTATGTATAATTAACATCATATATCATACATCATACATCTTACATCTTACATCATACATCTAAATTATCTTTCCATACAAATCAAACTCCTCCGCCTTATCAATCTTAACCTGAACAAAATCGCCTAAACGAGCATATTGTTCTGCTGAAATCAACACTTCGTTGTCCACTTCTGGCGAGTCAAATTCGGTTCTGCCGACAAAGTATCCACTTTCTTTTCGGTCAATCATTACTTTGAAAGTCTTACCTACTTTTTCTTGATTCAATTCTTCCGAAATTCCTTGTTGCAAGGCCATGATGTCATCGGATCTTTCTTGTTTGGTTTCTTCAGGGACATCATCTTCCGCCAAATAAGCATGCGTATTTTCTTCATGAGAGTAATTGAAAATCCCCAATCGGTCAAATCGCATTCTCTCAACAAATGAATAGGTTTCCTCAAAATCTTCTTCTGTTTCTCCTGGATAGCCTGAAATCAAGGTTGTTCTTAATGCAATTCCAGGAACAGTCTCTCTAATTTGTTGAACTAATTCTTCCGTTTTTTGACGGGTAATTCCTCTTCGCATTCTTTTTAATACCCCATCAGAGCCACTTTGCAAGGGCATATCTAAATACTTACAAATATTTTCTCTTTCTGCCATGGTAGAAAGAATTTCCGTAGGGAAGCCCGCTGGATAGGCATATTGTAAACGTATCCATTCAATTCCATTGACATCTGATAATCTTTCTAATAATTCTTTCAATTGACGACCGCTACTTCCTCCGCTTTGCTTGAAATCTAGTCCG
>JBILRJ010000091.1:0-9600 GCA_044372695.1 Spirosomataceae bacterium | reverse complement strand
ACCATTGGTTAAAAGAAATATTGCCAGACACCAAATTAACTGGATTACTAACCGACGGACTCATTGCAGGCATTGGCGGGGTACTGATTTTCATTCCTCAAATTGCCTTTTTGTTTTTGTTTATTTCCCTTTTGGAAGAAACTGGATATATGTCTCGCGTGATGTTCATCATGGACAAATTAATGCGCCGATTCGGATTGAACGGCAAGTCGGTTGTTCCATTGATTTCCAGTGTTGCTTGCGCAGTTCCCGCTATCATGAGTACACGATCCATCGGATCTTGGAAAGACCGATTGATTACCATTTTGGTTACTCCCCTGATGTCATGTTCGGCAAGACTACCCATTTACACAGTATTAATCGGCCTAGTCGTTCCTGAAAAAAACACCTTATTTGGTTTGTTTAATTTACAAGGAGTGGCTCTTTTTGGCTTGTATTTATTGGGATTCTTCATGGCCATTTTGTCGGCATGGGTCATGTCCAAAATCTTGAAAGTCAATGAAAAAAGCTATTTCATCATGGAACTACCTACCTACAAAGGTCCACGGTTCAAGCATATTTCCATTTCCATTTTAAATTCAGTCAAAGCATTTGTGTTTGAGGCTGGAAAAATCATTGTCGCCATAAGCATCGTACTTTGGGTATTGGCCAGTTATGGGCCGGGAGATAGTTTCAATCAAGTTGAAATCAACGTAAAAAAACAATACCCTGCTTTACAAGGTGTCGAATTAACCAATAAAATTGCCTCTGAAAAATTAGAAAATTCCTATGCAGGTCATTTTGGCAAATTCATAGAACCCGCTATTCGTCCTTTGGGATACGATTGGAAAATTGGAATTGCATTGATTACCTCATTTGCTGCTCGAGAGGTATTTGTCGGTACGATGTCCACCATTTATAGTTTGGGCGGTGAAGTAGAAGATGAAAATGCCACCATCAAAAATAGAATGAGGGCTGAAATTAATCCTGCTACGGGAAAACCTTTGTACGATTCAGCCTTGGGATTTTCTTTACTAATTTTCTATGCTTTTGCGATGCAATGCATGAGTACATTGGCAACAACTTACCGGGAAACCAAGTCGTGGAAATATCCTTTGATTCAATTTGGATACATGACCACTCTGGCTTATTTGGCAGCTTTTTTGGTGTATCAAGTTTTGAAATAACACAGTAAAATTAACTACTTGATATTTATTTCAAAAAATCAGTTAGTCATCAATTAGTATTAATATTTCTAAGTAAATTTCGAAGTAAAATCAAAATTCTAAGAAAATGTCTACTACTTATCATTTATCCTCTGCCCAAGATTTAACTAATGATTTGTTGGAGGAGATAAAAGTAAAATATCAAGCAAAATCAATTACATTAATTATTGAAGAAACAGAAATAGCACACGAATTAGATGCAGAAGAAAAGTCTCTATTAGATGAAAGACTAAAGGAAGATCGGTCAACATACCTAAGCAGTAATGAATCCATCTCAATACTCAAAAATAAATATGGAGTATAAAGTTTTCATTTCCACTAAAGCTCAAAAAGAAATTGAAAATGCTATTGACTACTACTCTTTAATCAACTTAAGAACCCAACAAAAACTTGCATTCGAAATAATTAAGGCTTATTCATTACTGATAAGAAACCCATTTTTTGCTATCAGGTACAATAATATCCGATCACTTAAAATCAATAAATTCCCTTATTCTTTGTTCTACACAATAAATAGTCAAAAGAAAACGATTGATATATTAGCCTTCTTACATCAAAAAAAACATCCAAGGAAATTACCTAGAAAGTAAATTCCTTTCATTTCGTTCTACTAGTCCGTACTTTTGTCAAAAATCCGCTTTATGAGATCATTTACAACTCAAACTCCAACAAGGAGTTTTTTACCTTCTGATTTTGTACTCTCTACTTGGGAAAGTGTTTTACCCTTTTTTGAGCAACTTTCGAATCAATCCATCCAAAACTTAGCGGAATTAATTCAGTTTTGTTTAGATCGCTCAGAGCTTGAAAGTTACTTATCCGAAAATTTTGCTTGGAGGTACATCAAAATGTCTTGCGACAATCAAAATGAATCGCTCCAAAAAAGTTACCAACAATTTGTCAATGAAATCATGCCCAATGCATCGGTATATGATGACGCGTGGAATAAAAAAGTCATTGAAAGCGGATTTACGCAAGATTTACCTGCATCAGGTTACGCTATCATGCTCCGAAGCATGAAAAAGGCGATTGAAATTTTTAGAGAAGAAAACATTTCCTTGTTTACTGAATTACAAAATTTACAAACCCAATATGGAGCTGCTACTGGTGGTTTAATGGTAGAAATTGACGGGCAAGAAAAAACCCTTCAACAAGCCAATGCCTATTTGGAATCTACAGAAAGAAAAGTGAGAGAATCAGTTTATCGTCAGATAGCTGAAAAGCGATTAGGAATCAAAAATCAATTAAATGAGCTTTTTTCTCAATTGATCATAAAAAGAGATGAAGTTGCAAAGAATGCTGGTTTTGAGAATTTCAGAGATTATTCATTTGCTAGTTTAGGGCGATTTGATTATTCCGCGTCGGATTGTTTTGAGTTTCATGAGGCTGTGGCCGAAACGGTTGTGCCCTTATTGAATCAGCTAGCGAGCAAGCGAAAAACAAGCATGGACTTAGTCGAGTTAAGGCCTTGGGATAAATCAGTGGACCCATTGGGGAGAAAGCCTCTCAAACCTTTTGAAACAGGAGAAGAAATGTTGTCAAAAACGATTACCGTTTTCGATAAATTAGACCCATTTTTAGCCAATTGTTTGAAAGAAATGATCGTCTTAAATCGCTTTGATTTAGATTCTCGAAAAGGGAAAAATCCGGGAGGCTACAATTACCCCCTAGAGGAAAGTGGATTTCCCTTTATTTTCATGAATGCTGCCGGACAAGTGAGAGATATGGTGACACTTCTGCATGAGGGTGGGCATGCCGTTCATTCCATTTTAACCAAAGATTTACCAATCAATTCATTTAGAAATTTTCCTTCAGAAGTGGCGGAATTGGCGTCAATGAGTATGGAATTGATTACCATGGATTATTGGGATGAATATTTCAGTGATCCAGAGGAAGCCAAAAGAGCCAAAATAAAACACTTAGAAGATATTTTGGAGACACTTCCTTGGGTGGCCACCATTGATGCCTTTCAGCATTGGATTTATGAAAATCCGGGGCACAGTTTAGCGGATAGAGAGAGCAAATGGTTGGAAATTGTTACGAAATTTTCGGATAATGTGACCGATTGGGAAGGTCTGGAGGACATCAAAGTAAACATTTGGCAAAAACAATTGCATTTATTTGAAGTGCCCTTTTATTACATCGAATACGCGATTGCTCAATTAGGCGCTTTAGCCGTTTGGAGAAATTATTGCATTAATCCTGAAAAAGCCTTGAATCAATATTTAGATGCATTGGCGCTAGGATATACCGTTCCAATGAAAGAAATTTATTCCACAGCCGGCATCGAATTCAATTTTAGCAAAAAGTACATCAGTGAGTTGATGGAATTCTTGAAAGGGAAGATTAGTGAGTTGTCAAATGACTAAAAAATTCATCATTCATACCTCATAATTCATAATTCTTTACTATTTTTGCACCGTAATTATTACAAAAAAGAAAATGAAATTAAAATCTTTACTTCCTATTTTAGCGATTGCATTAGTAGCAACAGCTTGCGATTATCAAAAAAATAACCGCATCAAGCAAATTGATTTGAATGAAGGCAATGAATATGTTTACGGTGTTCATCCTGATAGTGCTGCTGCACAAACATTATTGAAATACGATGCAAAACCTGAATTAGAGGTGAAAGCGAATGCCATTCGTGAAAAATTATTCAACGGAAAAGAAATCAGTAAAGGGAACTAATTCTTTCATAGCAAAAACTTAAAAGCCGAATTTATTCGGCTTTTTTTATATCAAAATTCACGTTCAAATTAAGTTTTCCTCCGAGACCAACTTGTATAATGCGAATTAACGTAGATAAACGAATGTCACTCGCATCATTTTCAATTCTGGAAATATAAGTTTTGGTTGTACCACATTTAATCGCTAATTCGGTTTGAGTCAAACCTTTCTCCTTACGCATTTCTTGGAGCATTACACCCAATTTAAATGCTTCAAAACCATGTTCATATTCATCCCGATTCGATGTACCTCTTAGCCCATATTCCTTATCTAAAAAGTCATCAAATGAACTTAAATTAGGTTTTATCTTTTTCATGGAAATATTTCTTTTTTAATTGTTCTGCGTATTCAATTTCACTTCTTGGAGTCTTTTGTGATTTTTTTTGGAATCCGTTGGTTACCACTATTAAATCACCCCTATCAAAAAAACTGAAAATCCGATATATGTTGGAACCCCACTCAATTCTAATTTCATACAATCCACTAGATCCAGTTATATGTTTAAAATATTGTATAGGTACCTTGTCTAGCACTATTAACAAATTCAAAGTCCATGCTATTTTTTCTTTTACAGGCTTCGAAAGAGGGTCATAAAATTCCTGAAAATAATTTTCATAGAAGAAAATTTTTCTTTGATTCTTAAGCTTCATTAGTGGATCAATAAAGTTACCTAATCAGATAACTTTTTGCAAATTTTAGATGGAATAATTTCTAAAACTACCTAAAATAAATATTGCTTCAAAAAAGTTAATTGATAAATAATCAGTGTATAAGCAGCAGACCAAACAAGACCTGAAATGGCCATAAAAAATAAGATTCTTGGCAAAGGGACTTTGAAAGACAAAGATAATAAACTACCTCCAATGGGTGTGAAAATCAAAGGAGTTAAGGCTGCAATTCCTTTGATGCCAAACTTTTGCCAAATACCCACGGCATAGCGAGCACGCTTGGAAAAAACCAAGGGTTTTGTTTTTCGAAAACTCGCAATCCAAGCAACCAAAAATTTTCCAATTGACACAATGATAATCACCGTTAACATAAACCCTAACCAAGAAGAAACCAGGGTTTCGTACCAAGTTAAACCCAAACTAAAGCCGGTAATAGGGCCTGCAATATACTTCAAAGCTGTCGCCAGCATAACGGCAAAATATTTTCCGAATGGCATTATTGATTGGATTTATAGGCAGCAATTCCTTTTTGAAGGAATTCAACAAAATGATTTACATCTAAGTCAAATGCCACTGGCTTTTGGAGCGGCTGCAGATCTTTTCTCGGATCCATCAGCACATAATGCGGCTGTGCATTGGAATTAAAACGGGTAATTTGAAAATCTAAATTCTGATCTCCCAAAGTCTTCTTTTCTTGACCGTCCTCTTTCGACACATACCATTTCTCTTTAGGCAATTCCGTTTTGTCATCACAATACAAAGCGACTACCACATATTCTTCTTTCAAAATAGATAATACTTTCGGATCAGACCAGACATTCTCTTCCATTTTACGACAATTCACGCATCCGTGTCCAGTAAAATCGATGAACATCGGTTTGCCCACCTTGGCTGCATAAGCCTTTGCTTCTTCATAATCAAAAAAACCATCAAGCCCCAATGGCAATTTTAAAAAATCACCATATTTAACCGCTGAATTTGATTTTTCAGATAAACTTAACTCTCCCGAACCTCCTTTGAAATCCTGCGTACCCATAGGCGGTAACCAACCAGATAAACCTTTCAATGGCGCTCCGAACATTCCCGGAATTAAATAAATAACAAAAGCTAAAACGGCTGTCGCAAATAAGGTTCTAGGAACCGATAATTTTCCAGAAGGTCCATCATGCGGCAAAGAAATCTTTCCAAATAAATACAAAGTCAAAGCGCCAAAAATGGCTATCCAAATCGCCAAGAATATTTCCCGATCCAATAAATGCCAATGATAAACCTGATCAGCAACACTCAAAAATTTGAACGCCAAAGCAATTTCTAAAAAGCCCAAAACGACTTTCACTTCATTCATCCAATTACCCGACTTGGGTAATTTTTTCATAAAACCTGGAAATACTGCAAATGAAGTAAATGGTATTGCGAAGGCTAAGCTAAAGCCCAACATCCCAACAATCGGCTTGATGAATGCCCCTTGAGAAGCTGCAATCAAAATCGAGCCAGCTAAAGGACCTGTGCAAGAAAAAGAAACTAAAACTAGCGTAAAGGCCATGAAAAAGACCCCGATGATGCCTCCTTTATCCGATTTAGCATCCACATTGTTTACTAAATTGGAAGGCAATACAATTTCAAAAGCACCTAAAAAGGAAATACCAAAAAAGATGAAAATCACAAAGAACAACATGTTGGGTATCCAATGTGTACTCAAGAAATTTGCAAAACTAGCTCCTGCAAAGAAGGCTAGAATCGTACCAAAAAACACATAAATTAAAACAATGAATGCCCCATACAAAAACGCTAGACGCTTCCCTCCTTTTTGTTTGGTAAAGAAACTCACCGTCATGGGAATCAAGGGATACACGCATGGTGTTAATAACGCCAAAAATCCTGCTCCTAAAGCAATGAAGAAAAAGGAGAACAAAGATTCGTCCTCGGGTACTTGGGGAGAATCAGCAGCCGGTGCAATTTGCGTTGATGTGATGGTATCTGATTTCAGAGAATCTTTAGAACCCATCGGCTCCGCTGTAGCTTTGACAGGAATTGCCGTATCCACTTTTACTATTGAGGAAGCTTCATCGGAAGTTGCAACAATGGAAAATGGTCCTTTGATAGGTACGCACAATCCCGTTACATTGGAGCATGATTGCGAATCATAAATCCCCTCAATTTTCCAATTTGCGGCTACAATTTTTACTTTTTGACGAAATTCTGCTTTTTCGGTGAAATAGGTATAAGTACCATTCCAAATCTCTTTATCAAATTTCGAATGCGGATTGATGGCTTTTAACTCGCCAATGGTTTCAACTCCTTGGTTATTGAATGTTATCGTGGTAACAATAGGTCCCAAATCTTTGTCAAAATCAGAAGAATACAAATACCAATTTGGCTGAATCGCCACTTTGAAAATGACCTCTGCTTCTTGTCCTACTTTCGGGCTTTTGGGATTTAAAGTCCATGACCATTTAGCGGGAATAATTTTTTGGGCCAATAAAGTCCCTTGAAGGACCATTAAAAACAACAAAAGTAAATGTTTCAATTTCATATCAAAAAATCAGTGAATATTCAATTTGGTAAATTATTTTTCTACAAAATAAGTTCAAATTTAACTTTAAGTAAATTAGAAATGGGTATTAGTCAATATCTTTTTTCTATTCGGATATAAAATCGTATTTTTGCACCCACAAAACGTATTCTAAGAACATTTATTTTATATGGCTGCCAGCACATTCCCTACCCAGCGCGACAAAGAAATTTTTGACTTAATTGACCAAGAGGCACATCGCCAAGAATTTGGTATTGAGTTAATTGCCTCTGAAAACTTTACTTCACCACAAGTGATGGAAGCTCAAGGTAGTGTTTTAACCAATAAGTACGCAGAAGGACTTCCTGGCAAACGTTATTACGGAGGTTGTGAAGTGGTGGACGTGGTTGAAACTTTGGCCATTGAAAGAGCGAAACAATTATTTGGTGCCATTTGGGCCAACGTGCAACCGCACTCGGGTGCTCAAGCCAATGCAGCGGTATTTTTATCATTTTTGAATCCAGGAGACAAAATTTTAGGTTTTGACTTAGCCCACGGAGGACACCTTTCACATGGTTCTCCAGTGAATTTTTCAGGAAAATATTTTCAAGCATTTTTTTACGGAGTAGAAAAAGAAACGGGTTTAATCGATTGGGATAAAGTAGAAGCTACCGCTTTGAAAGAAAAACCAAGATTAATCATATGTGGAGCCTCTGCTTATTCGAGAGATTGGGATTATGCTCGTCTAAGAAACATCGCTGACCAAGTTGGTGCCTTGTTATTGGCTGACATTTCTCATCCATCGGCCTTAATAGCCAAAGGATTATTGAACAATCCCGTACCTCATTGTCACATCATCACCACCACTACCCACAAAACATTGCGTGGGCCACGTGGAGGTTTGATCCTGATGGGGAATGATTTCGAAAATCCATTTGGTTTTAAAACAATGAAAGGCGACCTAAAAATGATGTCGGCCTGTTTGGACGGCGCGGTATTTCCAGGAACTCAAGGAGGTCCTTTGGAGCACGTGATCGCAGCCAAAGCCATTGCTTTTGGGGAAGCATTAACTCCTACTTTTGCAGCATATGCCCAACAAGTTCAAGTGAATGCTCAAGCCATGGCAAAAGCATTTTTGAACAAAGGATATGAAATCATTTCTGGAGGAACAGATAATCATTTGATGTTAATTGATTTACGTCCAAAAGGTTTGAGCGGAAAATTAGCTGAAAACACCTTGATCAAAGCGGACATTACCATCAATAAAAATATGGTTCCTTTTGACGACAAATCTCCATTTGTTACGTCTGGAATGCGAGTAGGTACTGCCGCCATGACTACACGTGGTTTGAAAGAAACGGAAATGGTTCAAATTGTTGAGCTCATCGACAAGGCTTTGATGAATCATGAAAATGAGGCGGTATTAGGTCAAATCAAAGGAGAAGTGAATGAGTGGATGAAACAATATCCATTGTATTAATTTTAACAAAAAAACATGAGTTTAGATCAAGATTGGGAAGATAATTCAAGCGAAAATGAAGACAAGGACGGCACAGAGATGTCGTTCATGGATCATTTAGAGGAATTGCGTTGGCACATCATTCGCTCATTGGCAGCGGTTACGACCTTCACAGTTGCAGCATGGATTTTCCGAAATGAAATTTTTGGCATCATCATCATGGGGCCAACCAAAGTGGATTTTTGGACCAATCAAGCCTTGTGCCGTTTGGCGGAGATGACAGGCATGTTAAGTCTTTGCATGCAAAAGGCTGATTTTATTTTACAGAGTAGAGAGGTTTCGGGCCAATTCATGATGGCCCTTACACAGTCCATCATCGTTGGATTAATTTTCGGTTTCCCTTATTTGTTTTTTGAAATTTGGCATTTTATCAAACCAGGTTTAAAGAACAAAGAACTTAAAGCTGCACGTGGAGCTGTTTTTTGGGTTTCTTTGTTGTTTTTTATGGGAGTATCTTTCGGCTATTTCATTGTTGCGCCCATGGCCATCAACTTCCTAGCAAATTTCAAATTAGATCCGACCATTCAAAATCAATTTGACATCAACGACTACATTTCCTTGCTTTCGATGTTGACACTTGCCTGCGGAATTACCTTCCAACTACCTATGGTGGCATTTGTCTTATCTCAAGTGGGCATTTTAACGCCTTCTTTCATGAGAGAATACCGAAAACATGCATTGGTAGCGATTTTATTAGTGGCAGCAGTCATCACGCCCTCACCGGACATGATTTCACAACTCCTTGTCGCGATTCCATTATTCGGACTTTAC
Organism: Spirosomataceae bacterium; assembly: GCA_044372695.1. Classification (GTDB taxonomy): domain Bacteria; phylum Bacteroidota; class Bacteroidia; order Cytophagales; family Spirosomataceae; genus Aquirufa. Next base: position 198 of record JBILRJ010000091.1, on the reverse strand, counting down.
GAAATCAGCATCTTTGTATCGGGTGGTGTGTTGCGTAGAAAGATGAAAGAAGAAGAAGCGAATTCTTAATCGAATTCTTTAACAACAAACAATGAATTACCTTTCGGCAGAGAATGTTTCACGCAATTTGGGCGAGAGATGGGTGTTTAAAAACCTGTTTTTTGGTTTACAAAAAGGTGAAAAAGTGGCCTTAATTGG
>JBILRJ010000090.1:0-9610 GCA_044372695.1 Spirosomataceae bacterium | reverse complement strand
GCCGAAAAGGAAAATTAAAAACAGATGGGAAAATAGCTACTTTGGCACTTGGATATGCAGATGGATACGCCAGAAAATTAGGAATGGGTACAGGATATTTTGAAATCAATGGCCAACTTTGCGCAACTGTTGGGGCAATATGCATGGACATGTGTATGGTCGATATAAGCCATTTAAAAGACGTAAAAATAGGAGATGAAGCAATTGCATTTGGCGGAAAAATACAAATTGAATCATTAGCAAAAAAAGCGGAAACAATACCCTATGAACTCATGACCAATATCAGTGAGAGGGTGAAACGGGTGTATGTACGTGACTAATTAAAGCCCATAAATCAAAAACAATTTTCTGGAAAAACCATCAACGATCATCGACAAAATCGATTGTCTTGCATCTCTATGTTTCGTCAAATCCATCAAGTTTCGTTCCAATAAATTTTTAGGTTATAAATATTCTCCATGGCAAATTAATTTTAAACGCTAATTCACAGCTATTCATCAATAAGCCATGTTGCTAAATAATATAATTAGCAATACTTATAATTTACCCATGAAGCTAAATATAATTAGTTTTTGCGCTAATTAATTGTCCGTGTTGCTAATTGCTGATTCAAATAAGCTTCCCATGAGCTAAAAATAAGTATTTTGGAATTTCACTGAAATTTTACTAATTTAGCTAAATAGATAAATAGCAACATGATTGAATTAATTGCTAAAGCGATTGGAGATGAATCTAGAAAAAAAATTATCGAATTATTATTACCGGGAGAATTAGCTGCCAGTACGATTTTTGAACAATTTACGTATGCCGCACCTACGATCTCTAGGCATCTTTCTGTGTTAAAAGAAGCAGGAATTGTTTCTACCAGACGGGATGGTGTGTTTATTTATTACTCGCTAAATAAAGATGCATTTAAGGAATTAGATGCGTGGCTTAGCCCTTTCCTACCAGTACAGGAAAAGAGTAAAATTAAAACAAAAGAAAAAAGTACAGAGGCCAAAATAGCTAAAAAAGAAAATCCATTTGATAAATTCCAAAGCGAATTTTAATCTTAAAAAAATACTATTTTATGAATCGTTTTGTTTTCATCATCCGTGGCCCAATCAGCGGTATTTCCAAACAAGAAATCATAGCATCTGAACAAGAGTTAGAGCAAATTAAAAATTGGTTGAAAGGATTAAAGAATACCTACCATGATATGTTATTCCAAAAACTAGGTCCCAACCAAATGGTCATAAACCTCCATGGTGAAATTGAAAATAGAATTTTAAATCAAATTGATGGAGGGGAAATTAGTCAAATCGTAACACTCATTCTTGATAACATGGAAGAGGCAAAAAAAATCGCACAATCCTTCCCATTTCCCAATACTTTTTACTCATTAGAGCTCAGAGAGCTAATTTGACATAAAAAAAGCCTCAAATTGACGAATTTGAGGCTTTTTTATTTAATCGCTTGAGAATCAACTATTTCGAACCAACCTACAGATTGATTTCACCTACCATATTCTCAGGCCTTACCCATTGATCAAATTCTTCCGCTGTTAAATAACCCAAAGCGATAGCTGTCTCTTTTAAAGTTGAACCATTCTTATGAGCAGTTTGTGCAATCTCTGCGGCTTTATAATAACCAATCTTGGTATTTAAAGCAGTTACCAACATCAGTGAGTTATTCACATGCTTAGCTATATTATCGTACAAAGGAGCTATTCCTACCGCACATTTATCATTAAACGCCACGCAAACATCCCCAATGAGTCGAGCAGAATGTAAGAAATTATAAATCATAACGGGTTTAAATACGTTCAATTCAAAATGGCCGTTGGATCCACCAATACCAATTGTCACATCATTTCCCATTACCTGTGCTGCTACCATGGTCATCGCTTCGCATTGCGTAGGATTCACCTTTCCTGGCATAATAGAAGAGCCTGGCTCGTTATCAGGGATGTATATTTCACCAATTCCAGAACGTGGTCCAGACGAAAGCATGCGAATATCGTTTCCAATTTTCATCAAACTCACCGCAACCGTTTTTAGAGCCCCGTGCGCCTCTACAATTGCATCATGCGCCGCCAAGGCCTCAAACTTATTTTCAGCAGTCCTAAAGGGCAATCCTGTCAGTTTAGCAATATGTCCAGCCACATTTTCAGCATAACCTTTTGGAGTATTAATCCCTGTACCTACGGCTGTCCCACCAAGCGCTAATTCGGATAAATGGTCTAAAGTATTTTCAATGGCCCTTAAACCATGGTTCAATTGTGAAACATATCCTGAAAACTCTTGTCCAAGTGTCAGAGGAGTCGCATCCATAAAGTGAGTACGACCAATTTTAACCACATTTTTAAATTCAATGGATTTTGCGGCTAGTGTATCTCTCAATTTTTTTATTCCAGGAATGGTTATTTCCATCAATATCTGATAAGCTGCTATGTGCATAGCTGTTGGAAACGTATCATTGGAAGATTGAGATTTATTCACATCATCATTGGGATGCACAAATTTTTGTTCGTCCATCAAATTACCCCCCTGAATGACATGGGCCCTGTAAGCGATCACTTCATTGCAATTCATGTTAGATTGCGTTCCAGAACCAGTTTGCCACACAACCAAAGGGAATTGATCGGCCCATTGCCCCTCCAAAATTTCATCACAAACTTCGGCAATCAAATTCTTTTTTGACTCCTCTAAAACACCAGCCTCAAAATTAGTGATGGCTGCTGCCTTTTTTAAAAAAGCAAAAGCGCGAATAATTTCTTTTGGCATTTTGTTGATATCTTGAGCAATAGGAAAGTTTTCTATTGATCTCTGGGTTTGAGCTCCCCAATATACATGAGCAGGCACTTGCACCTTTCCCATTGTATCTTTTTCAATTCTGTACTCCATAAGGTCGGTTTGTGTTAAATTTGTCAAATAAAACACTAAAATACGACCAAAAATCAATAATTTGAACAATCAAAAAAATATAAATATGTTGACCGTTTATGGAATCCCCAATTGCAATACCATGAAAAAAACCTTTGATTGGCTGAAAGAACATCAAATTGATTACCATTTTCATGATTATAAAAAGAAAGGCGTCGATTCCAATACCTTGCAATCATTCTTGAAAGAACTTGGTGAAAATGTCACGCTAAATAAACAAGGATCGACATATAAGCAATTGACGGAGGAACAAAAAACAAGCTTGAACTCCAATGAACATTTATTTGAATTTCTAACAAGCAAACCTTCTGCCATTAAAAGGCCGATTTTAGAGAAAAATGGCAAATACTTGGCCGGATTTGACCTTTCCAAATTGGAGGAATTTCTCCTAAAATAAGAAAATGACCTAGTTGAAAAATTCCTCCTAGGTCATTTTTAAAATTAAATTTTATAAAAAATCCATTTACCAATTTCTTTCCAAGACATTTTCTTGCCATACATCAAAATCCCAACGCGGTAAATCCTGGAGGATACCCATGATGTTCCTAAGAATCCTAAGACCAACAAAACCATGGACAAAATCAATTCCCAAGCTGGAACTCCATAGGGTAAACGAACCATCATGTTTATCGGTGAAGTAAAAGGAATGATAGAAGCCCAAAAAGCGATGCTACTATCTGGATCCTGAATGGTGAATTGAGCAAACAAAAATGAAACAATGATGGGTAAGGTTACCGGTAAGGTAAATTGCTGGGCTTCAGCTGCCGTTTCTACCGCAGAACCAATGGCGGCAAACAAGGAGCTGTACAACAAGTATCCAAATAAAAAAAAGAACAAAAATGCACCCAAAATCAAAGGAATATTGGTGGATTGTATCACCTCCTCTACTATTTTGAAAGGCTGTAAATCATCGTTAGTCTGTACCTCATTGATTGTTTTTTGAGTTTCAGTACCCAATTGCGCCTTGGTATTCTGTTCGATTTTATCTTTGAACTTTTCTCCATAAATGATCGATGCTGCACCACTAAAGGCGAATGTCAAGACAATCCATAATAAAAATTGGGTCAATCCAACCAAACCAACTCCGAGAATTTTACCCAACATCAATTGGTAAGGCTTTACCGAAGAAACGATTACTTCAATAATCCGACTACTTTTTTCTTCGATCACCCCGTTCATTACTTGGCTTCCATAAATTAAAACCGTGAAGTACAATAAAAATCCAAGAATTCCCGCCAAAATCATCACACCGCCGCTATTGGAATTGGTTTCCGTCCCGCTGCTCGACAATGTCATTGTATCTCCTTCAATATTTACTTGCGTGCTTTCATACACCTTGCCCTCAATTCCAGCATTCCGCATCAATAATTGCCGAACCTTATCTTGAACAATGTTTTCTATGTCCGATTTCAAGGTTAAACTTAATGTCTTGTCAGAATAGATCAATAAACCCTTTGGATTCGATAAAATATCTTTAGGAATCCACACAAGTGCATCCAAATTACTCCCACTTAGTTTCGATTTGTATAAATTCAAATCTCCTCCTTTGACTAAATCAAATTGAATCGTGCTTGATTGCAAGTCTTCTTTTTGAAAAAAAGCACTTTCGTCTAAAATTTGAATTCTTTTCACCTCCGCCTCCCGAGTAGAAAGCCAAATAGGAATGGCATATATGGCAGTGATCAATAAGGGTGTCAAGATGGAAGCTATCCAAAAAGATTTTTTTTGGATTCTTGTAAAGTATTCACGGGAAATAATCAATAAAATTTTGTCCATGGTTAGTTTAGTTTTTGTTTTCTACAACTTGAATAAATATGTCATTAAAAGAAGGAATGATTTCCTGAAAAGAAGATACCTCCACATTTTTGATCAATTCTGATAGGACTTGATTCGTGGATGAACCCTCCGACAATTTGATTACAGCCATGTTTTCATGCACCGATTCAACCGAAAAACTTGAAGCTTCCTTGTTTAGCTCTCCAGAAAAAACAACCTGATAGGCATTCTTTTTGAATTGATTTTGAATTTCGTTCTTATCCCCTTGAAGTACCACCTCTGAATGATTAATCAAAGCGATGCCGTCGCATAATTCCTCTACAGATTCCATCCGATGGGTGGAAAATAAAATACTAGTTCCATTTGCTTTCAACTGCAAAATTTCATCTTTTAACATGTTGGCGTTGATGGGATCAAAGCCAGAAAAAGGCTCATCTAAAATCAATAATTTAGGCCGATGAACGACAGTAGAAATAAATTGTGTTTTTTGTTGCATCCCTTTAGAAAGGTCTTCCACAGGTTTGTTCCACCAATCTTTGATATCCAACTTGATAAACCATTCTTTCAATTGTGACATCGCATCATTTTTAGACAATCCTTTTAAACGTGCCAAATAAACCAATTGCTCCCCCACCTTCATTTTCTTATACAAACCACGCTCCTCTGGCAAATAACCAATTTGTTCAATGTGCTTTTGAGACAAAGGCACGCCATTGAAAAAAAACTCTCCCTCATCAGGAGCAGTAATTTGGTTAATAATTCGAATCAATGATGTTTTTCCAGCACCATTGGGACCTAATAGTCCAAAAATTTGACCTTCGGGAATATCTAAACTGATTTGATTAAGCGCTAAATGATTTTGATAGCGTTTGGTAACATTGCGAATAGAGAGTATCATTGGCATAGGGTTAATTTGACAAAACGAAAGTATAAAAGGAATGTTTATCCTGAATCATATTTGGGAGAAACGGACGAATGTAAGTATGAATGACTAAAGAGCAAGCCCCGATTTTGAAATATAATCCCAAATTACGATGCCCATACTTACAGAAACATTCAGTGAATGCTTAGTTCCAAACTGAGGTATTTCCAAACAAATTTCCGAATTTTCAATAAAATCATCGCTTACTCCGAAAACTTCATTCCCAAAAACAAAGGCGTATTTTTGGCCTGATTGAGGTTGAAAATTCGACAAAGAAGTCGAATTTTCAACTTGCTCAACGGCAATAATCTGATAATTCAAGTTTTTTAACTCTGCTAAACAATCTTTGGGAGTCGCAAAATACTCCCATGCTACAGATTCATCTGCGCCTAAAGCTGTTTTTGAGATTTCCCGATGAGGTGGTTTAGCAGTTATTCCACAAAGAATAATTTTCTCACATCGAAACGAATCTCCAGTCCTAAACGCAGAACCAACGTTATTCATGCTTCTGATGTCATCGAGAACAATGATGTATGGAAACTTCTCAATACTTTGATAGCCGTCTAAATCGAGTCTCTGTAACTCATCTAAGGATAATTTTTTATTCATCAAATTAAGCAATCCATGTAAAAGGATAAGCCAATTCTGGCACTTTAACTCGGTCAGCCAACTTTTCTAATCTAGCAGGCAAATTAGCCACATAATCGCGGGCTTTTTCCGCCGCATCATTTAGGCCAGTCATTTTTTCAATTTCCCATTCTTTGATCAAACCTTGCATGATGCTGACATAATCCATGGTGGTATAAACTCCAATTCTTTGAGCGGCATCCGAAAAATGTTCAAATAAAGAGCTTTTTTGACCGTTTATTTCACGCAAAAAATGTGCTGGCATGACAATTTTTTTCTTCATCATATCAGCAAATGCCAACATCATTTCTGAAGTGTCTAATTTGAAAATCTCTGAAACAAATTTGCGATAAGCCCGAGCATGTCTCAATTCATCTGCGGCAATTTGAGCACACATTTTTGACAAATTGGAATTACCATGTTGTTTTGCCAATGTCGCAGTTCTTCGATGAGATATGTTTGTTGCCTGTTCTTGAAAAGAAGTATAAACAAAGTTTCGATAAGGATCTGCAGAGGTTCCGATATCAAAACCATCGGCAATTAAATATTGGGTTGAAATAGCCACTGCTCGCATATCTACCTTACCGGATAAATACAGATAAGTACCGAGTAAATTTCCGTGCCTCTTTTCCTCCGCTGTCCAACTTCTAATCCATTTCGACCAACTATTTTCTTGATCTTGTTGATTAACCGTCTCCATTCCCAAAAGCCACGACTCATAAGTAGGTAAAGCCTCTTCAGTGATGGTATCTCCCACCAAAACTGCCCAATAATCATAGGGTAATTCTTTGGCTGCTTCTTGCAGATTTTTTACTTCTTCAAAAAAATTCTCTTTCGTGGAATTTGGAAGCATATCTGAAGGTTGCCAATTGCTATCAATTGGGTTCAAATATTCTTTCATGAATTCCTCCATATTTTTTCCGAGTTCATTCATGACCTCGAAACGACTTGTGGATTGTGACATAGGTTCCTAGATTTAGATTATAATTTTTGGTGAATTTGAAAACTATTTGAGCTCCCAGATTCGAATTTGCTTAATTTCAGTCACCCCTCCTTCTGAAAACAATTCAACATTTTCTTTTATACCTAAAGGAAAACGAAGTGAAGAAATGGCTACAGTTCCGTCTTGAGCCAACACTTCAATAAGTGAATGATCGACAAAAATACGGATGTTTTTTTGCATACCACCAATGGAGGGTGCTTTATCATTGGAAATAAACCCATTTCCTAGGTCCTTGCCAGACTGAGTACGATCTATGTACCAAAAAAGTTCTTTTTCATCAAATCCTATGGAGGTGAGTTCTTTCTGAGAACTCGATAAATGAATTCCCCATTTAGATGATTTAGCGTTTGAAATAACTAAATCAATCACATAAGATTTATTAGTTAAAAATTTCATTCCATCTAACCGCTTGTTTTTAGAAATCTTAAGGTCAGTTGCCTGGAAATCAGGAGCCCGACGATCTAAATCAGGCAAAAAACGTTGCTTCAGCCGAAGACCTTCTATCGTTTTCATCAAGCTTAATTTACGAATCGAAGACATTTGACCTTTCCATGGAAAAGTAGGTTGTTCTTTGGCATATTGCCAAGAAAGCGCCCACCCTAACCAAATATGCTCATCTTTTGGAGCATTGTAGAAGGGGACTGCGGCATAAAAATCTTTCCCATAATCCACATACAATTTAGTTTGTTTATTAGAATCATTTTGAAAATGTTTTCCATCAAACTCGCCAATGAAATACTGCATACCCACAAACTTTTTGATTGGCCCTTGAGAACTTAAACACAAAACCCACTTACTTTGCCCAGCATGTCCCTCAATTGGCAATTCCATCAAGGAAGGACATTCCCAAATCATATCTACATCACCTTCCATACCAAAATCGCTTAAGTGTGACCATTTGATTAGATTAGTAGAACCATAAAATTGCACTTTAAATTCTTTGGGTTTGGCCACCACCATGATATACTGCTTGGTTTTTTCATGCCAAAAAATATTAGGATCCCTGAAATCTTTGTAATCAATGTTCAAAATAGGGTTACCGTCGAATTTAGTCCATGTTAAACCCTCATCATTGGAAAAAGCAAGATGCTGCTCCTGTCGGGTGTTGGGAAAATCTGCGGTGTAAATGGCTATTAGCAAAGTTTTATTGGGGTCTCCTAAACCTGAAACGTGATTTTTATCAAGAACAACACAGCCTGAAAAAATATATTCGGTGGCATGAGGAATAGCAACCGGCAATTCTTCCCAATGAAGTAAATCCTTGGTTCGGGCATGCCCCCATGACATATTCCCCCATTCATTCCCTTTGGGATTATGTTGAAAAAACAAATGGTAATAACCGTTCAAATAAATTAATCCATTAGGATCATTCGTCCAATTCTTTTGAGGAGAAAAATGGACTTTAGGTCGCCAAAATTCTGTATTTTGGGGTGAAATCGACGATTCTTGAGCCAAGATTTGACCATAAATCAGACAAGAAAAAATCAAAAGCAGCTTAAGATTTATGATAAACTTGGAATTTTGTTTCATATTCAGAAATAGATAAAGAGTAGGCATTTTTAAAGTTTGGACTGAACCAATCACCTAGATTATAGTAGGTTGTATTTTCATTCAAAGGAAATGCAATGGGGTGATGCCGATGACCAAAAATGAAAGATTGAATTGGACGAACATTTTTTGACTGCGACTCAAATATTGTTCTCACATAAGCTAGAATGAAATCAGTATTTTCATCAAAAACCACTTCCCCATCCTTAATCGCATTTGACTTTCTTGTATTCGACCAACAATGAGCTAATTTGACTCCCAAATCAGGATGCAAAAGACGAAAGCAAAATTGAGCAAAGGAATTGGTGAATATTTTTTTCAAAAATTTATAACCGTAATCACCGGGGCCAACACCATCTCCATGTCCAATGTAAATCACATGAGAAACTTCATCAAAGATCAAATCCATTTGACAAGACTCTCGATAAATCTTTGCCGACAATTCTTTTTGAAAATAATCTCGCATCCATAAATCATGGTTGCCAACAAAAATATGAATTTCTATTCCTAAATCAGACAACTCGGCCAATTTACCTATAAAACGAACAAAACCTTTGGGAATGGTTTGACGATATTCAAACCAAAAATCAAAAAGGTCTCCTACCAAAAACAAAGCATGAGCATCTATTTTGATCAAATCCAGCCATTTTACAAGTTCCTTCTCCCGAGAGATACTTTCTTCCAAATTGGGAAAACCCAAATGGAAATCGGATGCAAAATAAACTTTTTTACCTTTTGGAATAATTAATTGTGTATCCATTACAAAAAAATGGGTGAGAAGACTCACCCATATAAAATTAATATTTTAAG
>JBILRJ010000089.1:0-9746 GCA_044372695.1 Spirosomataceae bacterium | reverse complement strand
CAATGGCAGATTCACCTTCAGGAATATTGTTTTTTCGATCAATGTAAAAAATCTTTTTACGAACAGAAAACACATTCAACAAACCCAAAATTCGTTCTGATGGATTAGTAATGGATTTTAAATTGATGCTAAACCTGGTTTCTGCAGGTACATCAAACAATGATCCATTGGATTGGACAGCGGAAATCAACGATTGGTAAAAAATATGCGCATTTTTGGTAATAGACCTTTGTTCCAACCTAAAGTAATAGGGCGTATAACCATTGAAAGGTGCACGTGCCACTTGTCTACCAACTACCCTTTGCCCATTGGTCAGAACATCTGAGAATACGTTTAGTTCCGTATTTCTCGAGATATCCCAACAATTGCCGTTGCATCGATAATTCAAAATTTCATCGGTCGGGTCTCGTGGAATAACACATTCATTTGTCCTAAAATTGTAAGTTCCTCCACCATCGCAGGTAGCGCAAATGGTAATTGGTTCATAATGCGTCCAATTCCACATGTAAAAATCGCCTTCGCTAGGATTATCTTTGAAATCGAGATAAACAGAAAAACCTGCTCTACGATAATCCACTTTGGAATATTGGTCGAAAATCTCAAAACGAGAAATAACGTTGTCAATTTCAGGAACAGCATTCATTTTTTCTGGAATACTTTGATATTCCTTTCCGTTCAATGTCTTGATATACAATTGATAAGTGGATCCGACTTTTCCTACAAAACCAGAAGGTGGAAGATAAATGCCCGTATTGGCGGTTTCCAGAAAGGTCGTTTTAACATTATTTTGATCAGTAATATAAACCATTGCTTTGGATACTGGTAAGGACAGCGCTGAACTAATTTTATTAGCAGAGCTGCTAATTTTAATTTTGCATAATTTAGCATCATCTGAAATATCAGCTTCAATCGTCATAAATGACGTAGAGTCAATTTGAACAAAATTTTCAATCGGATTAATACAAGCCCATGCGAAAAAAGCTATGAAGCCACTTAAAAACAGATAAGAAAGAAATTTAGTTGGCATTTTTATAGAAATTTAAAATTGTAGGTCAAAGAAATGAATGGAGCTGCAAAAACACTCAATTCATATGGCCTTAAACCTTGCTTGGTGGATTTGAAAAAGACAGAATAAGGATTTTCGCGTCCATATAAGTTATAAACCGTAAATACCCAACTTCCTTCCCAACGCTGTTTTTTCATGCTTGGATTGGTGATGGTCCAAGAGAAATCCAATCGATGGTAATCCCTAATTCGATCATTATTTCTTTCTGTGTAAACTGGATACTTTTGGTCAGCGATATCATAACTTCCAGATGGTGATGAAAAAGGTCTCCCTGTATTGTAGGCAAAAGTAAATGAAAAACTGTGGTGAGTGGTAGGCTGAATGTTCAACATCATGTTCACTGAATGGGGTTTATCATAATTGGTTGGAAACCAATTGCCGGAATTAATTGATTGGAATTCAGGAAAATCACCAATCATTTGATTAAAAGCTCTAGCATAGGTATAAGATATCCAACCAGACATTTCGCCCTTTTTCTTTTGCAACATCAGTTCCAATCCATACGCTTTGCTTTTCCCTGTAATTAATTGTGTTTCAATGTTGGGATTGAGCTGTAAATTGGCTCCTGAAACAAAATCCAAGGTATTGCGAGTGTCGCGATAATAAGCTTCCAATGATATTTCATACACATTTTCATTGATGGTTTTGAAGTATCCCAAAGACAACAAATCGCTTTGTTGTGGTTTTATGAAAGAATCCGCTGTTTTCCATCTAGAGGTGGGAAGTGGGGTAGTATTATTGGATAGTAATTGAAAAAATTGCTGCATTCGGTTGTATCCGAATTTCATGGTTTGGTTCTCCCCCACGGAATATTTCATGGTTACTCTTGGCTCAAATCCACCGTAACTCGCCATTACCTCTCCATCTGCATAGGTTGTTTTTCTAACAATGCTATTCAATGAAGGCATTTGACCGGGAGTGTATTCATTGACCACTCCCCCACCAATTCGCCAATATTGCACAAATCGAAGTCCAGCTTGAATGGTGACTTTATCGTTAATCGTCCATTCATCATCCACATAAATCGCAGCTTCCCTAGATTTTTCATCGGGCAGTTTAACTGTGGCAACTCGAGAAACTACGCCTTCATTTAAGCTACCAGGTTGAATGAAATATTGCAAAAAGGAAGCTCCAAAATTCATTTTGTGACGCTCAGTTGGTTGATAATCAAAACTTGCATGCAAATTCTTATAATCAATTGAACTGTTTAAATCAATGGTATTGACGGAATCAGGCGCATAGGTTTTGGTTTTGTACAGCGTCGTAGTTGCACTCAACATCATGTTTAATTTGGTGGAAAAATAATGATTCCAGTGCAAAGCGAAATTTTGATGTCCATAGTCAAAAGAAGTACGTTTAGCCACTACATTTTCGATACTAAACAAAGAATCGACGCGGTAAAAATCTTGACTTAAATAATTGGAAAAGGAAATTGTATTCTTGGCATTTGGACGATAATAAACCTTTGTGGCCACATCCATAAAATTGGCTCGAATATTTTTTAAATTATCAGGGGCAAACAATTTGAATAAATAATCATTAACGGAAACTCGTCCTGCCACCAAAACCGACAACTTTTCTTTAATGATGGGAATTTCTGCCATGACACGGTTAGACACAACACCAATACCACCTTGCATTTTAAATTTCTCGGTATTGGGTTCAATCATTTTAATATCCAACACTGCTGCTGTTCTCCCTCCAAATCGGGAAGGAACACCCCCTTTGTATAATTCTAAATCGCGAATTGCATCGGATGCAAAAACGGAAAATAAACCAAACATGTGTGTTGGATTAAATATGGGTGTATCATCAATGTAAATCAAGTTTTGATCAACATTGGAACCTCGAATGTTTAAGCCATTGGAGCCCTCCCCCACGGAAGAAACCCCAGGCAATGATTGCAAACTTCTTATCACATCCACTTCTCCCATCATGGTAGGTAATTTCTTAATGCCTTTTAAAGATAGAATGGTAACCCCCAAAGATGGTGTTTGAATGTCCTTTTTAGAGGACGCACTCGATACAATAACTTCTTCTAGCTGCTTGGTTACATTGTTCAACTCCACATCCATCACAATATCTGCTTTTTTGACCACAAATTTGGTTCGATAGGGATTATATCCAACATAACTTACCTTAACAACATACTCACCTGGAGGTAAAAACAACTCATATCTACCAAGGGAATCGGTCATACGGCCTGATTTTTTAAAATCAATGGAAATGTCTGCACCCCTTAGTGGTTCACCGGATTCAGCATCAATAACCTTTCCTGATATAGAAGGAAGCGTAAAAGTTTGAGAAAAGCTTGTGTGCGCAATTGAAAAATACAGAAACACGCAAAAGACTCCGAAATAGAGTTTCGTCATTCAAATAGGGGTTTAGAAAAAATCAAATTAGATTAAATATTTGATTTAGTTTTTCAAAAGCGACCAAATCGCTGATATTGCGACAAAAACCAAGGCCCAAGGGGTCAAGATTTTCCAACATAAGTACATCAACTGATCGACACGTAGGCGTGGTAAAGTCCATCTGACCCACATTTGAAGCATAATTAATAAATACGTTTTAATCATTAACCAAAAGAATCCCATAATTGTACCAAGAAGGGTACCCGGTTCTCCATTGGTCCACTCAGCCAATCGAATTACAGAAATATTGGGGAATGGCGAATACCATCCACCAAAAAATAAAATTACTCCTAATAAACTCACTAATAGCATCATTCCGTATTCTGAAAGAAAAAGAAGTGCCCAACGCATGCCAGAATATTCGGTATGAAAACCACCGACTAACTCGGATTCTGCTTCCGGAATATCAAATGGTGCCCGATTGGCTTCCGCCAAACTTGCGATAAAAAATATCAAGAAAACCACAAAAAACAGAGGCATTCGGACGATGTTCCAAGTCAAAAATCCTCCCACTTGACTTACATCCCAATGTAAATATTTGATACCAAACAAATAGTTGGTCTCGCTCGAGAAAATCCCTTGTTGCAAAACAATCGTTTGCAAATTCAAACTTGAACTAATGATCACAACAGATAAAATACTAAGTCCCAAAGGAATTTCATAGGAAATCAATTGAGCCGCTGAACGAATGGCGCCCAACAAGGAATATTTGTTGTTAGAGGTCCAACCCGCTAAGATGATGCCCAATGAATCCAAAGAAACAATTCCCATCAGGAGCATGATTCCCATTTCAGTTTGCGAACCTTGTAACCAAGATCCTGAACTGAGTGGAATAACAGCAAATCCTCCAAAAATAGAAATGAAGATAATCCAAGGAGCTACTAAAAAAAGTCGTTTTTGAGCTGAAATTGGTACAATATCTTCTTTTTGGAAAAGCTTTAGTAAATCGGCAAAAACCTGGAGTAAACCCCATTTACCCACTTCCATGGGACCCAATCGATCTTGCATGAAGGCAGAAAGTTTGCGTTCCACATAAACACCAATGATGACATTCACAGATAATAATCCAAGACATACCAAAAGGGCGATCCACATGAATTATACTTGATTAAGTGCTTGAATAAAATCCATTTTCAAATCTTCAATGGCTTCCAATCCTACCGCAATACGAATTAATCCATCAGTAATTCCTACTACTGCTCGATCTTCCACGGATAATTTAGAATGCGTTGTAGAGGCAGGGTGAGTCAAAATGGTACGGGTATCACCTAAATTTGGTGAAATAGAAACAACTTTTAATAATTGGCTTAATTTCTGAACCTTATCAAATCCTCCTTTGATGTCTAAAGTCAAAATTCCGCCTCCATATTTCATTTGCTTTTTGGCTAACTCGTATTGTGGATGAGAAGGTAAAAAAGGATACTTAACTTGGTTTATAGCAGGATGACCTACCAAAGCCTCTGCTAATGCCATGGCATTTTCGGAATGCTTTTGCATACGTAAATCCAATAATTCCAAACTTTTGGACATCACCCAAGCATTGAATGGAGATAAAGATGGGCCAGTATGGCGGGCAAAAAAACGAATTTCTTGAATGAATTCTTTTCTTCCACAGATAACACCACCCAAAACACGACCTTGTCCATCGATGTATTTGGTGGCAGAATGTATCACTAAATCAGCGCCTAAATCCAAAGGGGTTTGTAAAATAGGAGAAGCAAAGCAGTTATCTACTGCTAAAACAATGTTTTTTCCCTCTTTTACCTTAGCCAAAGCGGCTAAGTCAATTAAATCTAAACCTGGATTGGAAGGACTCTCACAAAAGAAAAATTTGGTATTCGGTTGAATAGCAGCTTCCCATTCTGCGATATTGTGACCATTTACGAAGGTGCAATCAATGCCCCATTTTTTAGTAATCTTGGTTAAAATTTGAATGGCTGAACCAAATAAAGCATTAGAGGCCACTACGTGATCTCCACTTTGCAATAAACCAGCCATAGAAGCAAAAATAGCCGCCATGCCTGTAGAAAATGCAATGCCATCCTCCGCATTTTCAAGCATACACATTTTAGTGACAAATTCGTCTACATTGGGATTCATGTAGCGAGAATAAATATTTCCAGAAATCTCCTCAGCAAAAATAGCTCTTCCTTGCTCAGCGTCCTCAAAAGTGAAACTTGATGTTAAATACAGGGGCACTGAATGTTCTCTATTTTGGGACCTTTCGGCTTGAATGCGAATCGCTTGTGTCTGTTTTTTCATAAACGCAATTTTAGTCTACAAAAGTAATGGAATATAAAAGAAAAGAGCAGATCAAGGAGCAAAAAAATCCAATAAATAAATTTAATGTAGATGTAAGCCATAGCTAAGAGGTGGCATAAAATAGTAAAGAAGAATGAAAATGATATTATCAAACAACTTATCTTACAAACCTCTAAATTACAGGGGCTAAGGGGACGCATTACCCCATAAAAAATGACAATTCGAATCGCAAATTGAAAACTTATAATTTTAATCTATTGTCTGATTATTTTTATTGGCCATATTGTTATCGAAACATCTCAGTTAATTAAAACTTATTTTAAAGAAAGACTTGAATGAAATTTTATGTTCATCGTGCGATTTTGAGGCTTTTTTAAAATTTAGATTGTTAGTAATTTTAACCCTTGATTCACCCAACAAATACAGTTATACTTTATAAGTTTTAGCAATTATATTGAGTATAAATGAAAAACAACTTACTTTTATAGTATATTTAAAAATTCCTAAATAAACATGAAAAAATACTTACTCGGAATATTAAGCCTTTTAATCTTCAGTCCAGCTTTTTCTCAAAAGCAAAATTGGACAAATCTATTCGACGGAAAGACATTCAAAGGTTTCAAACAATTGAATGGACAAGCCAAATATGAAATCAAAGATGGTGTGATGGTTGGTACAACCGTAGCAAATACACCTAATTCTTTTATGGCAACAGAAAAAGAATACGGCGATTTTGTTTTAGAGTGTGAATTAAAATTAGATAATTCGATGAACTCTGGTATTCAAATTAGAAGTTTGTCTACGCCAGATTATCAAAATGGCCGTGTTCATGGCTACCAAGTAGAAATTGACCCTTCAGATCGCGGTTGGGCTGGCGGCATTTACGACGAAGCTCGTAGAGGTTGGTTATACCAAACTGAAATGAATCCAAGTGCTAAAAAAGCCTTTAAACGTGGTGAATGGAACAAATATCGCATCGAAGCTATTGGAAACATCATTCGTACTTGGATCAATGATGTACCGGTGTCTTATTTAGTAGATGACATGACGTCCAAAGGATTCATTGCTTTTCAAGTTCATGCAATTGGTAAAAACGAACAAGAAGGCAAACAAGTAATGTGGAAAAACATCCGTATTCAAACAGGAAAAGATATTCAGCCTAAACCTGTGGATGCATCTACACCACCCGTTGAAAATTATACAGAAAATACGCTTTCAGAAGGAGAAAAAGTAGAAGGATACAAACTGCTCTTCAACGGTAAAGATTTAACAGGATGGAGATCTGCATTCAAAACTACTGCGCCTCCATCCGTTTGGACGGTTGAAGAAGGACAATTGCACGTCAATAGTAAAGGAGGAAAAGAGTCCACCAATGGAGGAGATATCTTATCCAATGACACATTCAAAGCATTTGAATTGGTTTTTGATTTCAAATTAACTGAAGGAGCCAATTCAGGAGTGAAGTATTTTGTGAATGAAACATACAATTCTGGTAAATCAGCTATTGGATTGGAATACCAAGTATTAGATGATGAGAAACATCCAGATGCAAAATTAGGAGTCGAAGGAAACAGAACTCTAGCAAGTTTGTATGATTTAATTCCTTCTATTAAAAATGACAAACGTTTTCAAAAGAAAATTGGTGAGTGGAATAAAGCACGCGTAATTGTATATCCAAACAACCATGTTGAACACTGGTTAAACGGCTTTAAAGTTTTGGAATATGAAAGAGGTGGTCCTGCTTACCGCGTATTGGTAGCTCATTCAAAGCACAAAGTTTGGCCAGGATTTGGCATGATGGAAAGAGGTCCTATCTTGTTGCAAGAGCATGGCGATTCAGTTTTCTACAAAAACATCAAAATCAGAGAAATCAACTAATTTAGACCTATTACATAAAATGGAAAGAAGAGAATTTATTCAAAAAAGCGCCTTTGCCTCTTTAGGTTCATTGGCTTTTAGTCCAAAATCATACAGCAAGATTATCGGCGCGAATGACCGCGTACGTGTGGCATGTGTTGGATTTTCAGATCGTCACAGGGCTTCTCACGTGCCACCATTTAAGGCTTTGGCCAAGGAGATGAATTTTGAAATGGTTGCTTTATCGGATCTTTGGAATAAAAGAAGAGAAGAAGGAAAGGCATATTTGGAAAAACAATTAGGAGGCAATATTACGACTTATAAAAACAATGATGAGTTATATGCAGCCAAGGGAATTGACGCGGTATTTATTTCGACGGCTGACTTCCAACATGCTTTACACACAGTTGAAGCCGTAAAAGCAGGGTGTGATACCTACACAGAGAAGCCTTTAGCTGAAACAATGGAGGACAATAGAGCTGTTCTCAAAGCAGTCAAAGATTCAGGAAAAATCGTTCAAATTGGTTCTCAAAGAAGATCAGGAGCCAATTATTGGGCAGCAGATGAATTCATCAAATCAGGTAAATTTGGCGACATCAAAATGGTGGAATTACTATGGAACGTGAATCAACCAGGTAGATGGAGAAGACCAGCTTTAACCAAAGATTTAAAAGAATCGGATATCGATTGGAAACGCTTCTTAATGAATCGTCCTGCTGATTCATTTGATCCAAGAAAATACTTAGAATATCGTTTATTTTGGCCATATTCTTCTGGAATCGCAGGCCAGTGGATGTCTCATCAAATTGATACGGTACACTGGTTCTCAGGTTTAGCACATCCTCGTTCAGCTGTAGCTAATGGTGGTATTTATCAATGGAACGACGGTCGTAAAAATGCGGATACTTTAACTGTAGTATTTGATTACGGTCCAGCCAATGACATGAACAAAGGGTTTCAGGTTCAATTTACATCTCGTTTCTCAAACGGGGCAGGTGGAACAAAGGAAATTTATTACTCAAATGGTGGTGAATTAAATTTAGATACCAACATGATTTCTCCAAACGGAGGTTTATCCGAAAGAGAAGCCAAAGCAATGGGAATGCAAGCTAATTTGTTACCTAATATGAAAATCCAAGGTGCTGCACAAGTATCAACCGATGCCAATACAGGTGGAGATGATTTAACTTTTAGCCATATCAAAAATTGGATGGAATGCGTTCGTTCTCGTAAAACTCCAAATGCTCCTATTGAGGCTGGTTACCAACATTCTATTGCAACCATTATGGCAAATGCTGCTTACAGAACTGGTCAACGCGTCACTTTCAATGAGAAAACACAGGAAGTAATGGCAGGAGATAAGGTGTTTAAATACTAAATCTTAAATAAGTATTATGTGTTATGAATTATGAGTTATGAATTATGGACTGCGGAAAACGTAATTCATAATTCATAATTCATAATTCTTTTATTATCTTGCCATCTGATTTTTGAACGACATAAAATGGCAATAATTCCAACCAATACCAAGAAAGATTTGTATACCCACATTGGGATCATATTGGCTCTTTCATTGGTCGTATTTTTTGGTTTCTTTTTTGTTTATTTGCCTTGGAGTACACACCATGGTGAAACCATACAAGTCCCAAATTTCAAAGGGATGAGCATGGAAAAAATGGAGGAATTGGTAGATGCCAATGACTTGACCTATGAAATATCAGATTGCACTTACACTGCCGATAAGCCGCCTTTGACCATTTTATCACAATACCCTTTACCCAATTCTTTGGTTAAATCAGGAAGAAAAATTTACATCACCATCAATTCAGAAACTCCACCTACCATTAAAATGCCAGGTTTGATTGGTTTATCTGTTCGAAGTGCTGAGCAACAATTATTGATTGCAGGACTGAAAAAAGGAATTGTTCATGAAATCAATGATCCAAGAATCAAGGAAGTCATTGACATGCAAGTAGATGGCAGAAAAATTGAAGCTGGGGCGAGTATTCCTAAAGGATCCATGATTGAATTATTCATCGGAAATGGCACTGCCAATGTGGAAATGGAAATGCCGGATCTAATCGGAAAGCCTTTGGATGAAGTTAATATCATTTTAGCGGGTATGACGCTAAAAGTGGGTAAGGTAA
>JBILRJ010000400.1:0-2502 GCA_044372695.1 Spirosomataceae bacterium | reverse complement strand
TAGTCGGTTGTAAATATTGTCCCAAGGTCAATACATCAAGTCCATTGGCAACCAAATCATCCATCGCTTGAAATACTTCTGCTTGGGTTTCACCTAAACCGAGCATAATTCCCGATTTATTTCTTTTTCCAAATTCTTTTGTACGTCTAATTTGCTCCAAACTTCTTTCATATTTTGCTTGTGGACGAACATATCGATATAAACGGGCAACAGTTTCCATATTGTGAGAAACAACTTCTTGGCCGCCTTCAATCATTCGAATTAAAGCATCCCAATTCGCTTTAACATCTGGAATTAGTGTTTCTATCGTTGTAGTTGGTGATTCTTCTTTTACCGCACGAACTGTTTGGTACCATATTTCAGCTCCTTTGTCTTTTAGTTCATCGCGATTTACGGAAGTAATGACAGCATGTTTGACTTTCATTAATCGAATGGCCTCCGCCACACGACGAGGTTCATCCACATCATATTCTTGAGGTCTGCCTGTTGCCACGGCACAAAACGTACAAGACCTTGTGCAAACATTCCCTAAAATCATGAATGTAGCAGTTCCTTCTCCCCAACACTCGCCCATATTGGGGCAATTACCCGATTGGCAAATGGTATGTAATTTGTATTCGTCTACTATTTTGCGAACGTTAGTGTATTTTTCTCCAATGGGTAATTTTACACGCAACCAATCCGGTTTCCGATTGGTTGGAGTGCTTGGATTTATTTGAGGTAATTCAATCATGTCTTGATTAATTATTTCTATTTAGTTTTTCCCAATAAAAAAGTCAGGTAAGCTGTTGTGTAAACCGGCCTTTGGGTACTTTGGTTTAACATTTCAATGGGATTATTAAAAACATCGATGATAAATCCAACCTCAACGGCCATGTAACTGCTTTTTTCGGAATTGAATTCAATATTAATGGCTGATTTAAGGTGCCAGCCTGGTACGATGCTTGATTTACCAAGGCTAGAAAACATCCCAGATTCTCGCATCACACCTGCACTTGGGTATTTATTGTCCAATAAATCTTTCAAAGGAACAGAAACAGTGCTTTGTCCAAAAGGATTATTTGAACTAAAGGCAATGTCAACCATGTAAGGTGCTTGGAGTCCTATGGTAGGGCCCGTGCTAAAAATACCTTTTAGGGCCGGTCCGCCCTGACTCGCTTTTTTCAATAAAGTGATTTCTTTTCCGTATTCTGGTCTAATGGTATATAGGTAATTTAATTTTCCTTCAATGTATGTTTGGCCATTGTAAGAAAAAGGAGAGGTGAATTCACGGTAATCCTTGATGTGCGCAAAATCTACATTGATTAAATTCAAACTTTTATCTTTTCTTTTGCCCCATGTTTTTCTCAGATTTAGTCCGCCAATGATTCCCGAATTGGTTGCGGTGCTAAGACCTATTGCCCATGTACTTAATTGATCGGACTCTTTTTTTACAAGCACCTGAGCTGTTTTAGTGGGTGTTGGACTCGCCTTGATCTTCGGATTATTGACCTTTTTTTTCGGTGCGCTGGGTGCTTCCACTTGAACCGTTTTTCTTTGTGCTTGCACATGAAAAACGAACGTAGAGAAAAATAAGATGAATAATAATGGAAGAGTGTTTTTCATTTTAATTTAAATGTGGTTTAATTTCATCCATGTTAATGTCCCAATGGGTAGCTGAATAAATGCATTGGCCATTTGAAATCACCAATACCTGCGGCGATTGGTGTTCAATTTCGAAAATTTCAGCAATTTTTTGTGAAATTGACCTAAATGAAATTAAATCTAATAAAAATGCGGGACTTTCTTCCTCCTTCCAAGCTCTTTCTAAACGATTTAGCGCTGTGGATGAAATCGAACATCTTGTACTATGCTTGAAAATGACTACAGGTTTTTGATGTGAATCAGCGATGATTTCATCCAATTGTGCTTCTTCAGTTAATGTATTCCAATTCATAAGGATGATGCGGATATAAGTCTAATTTTGTAATTTTATTGATTCAATATCAAATTTAAGAAAAACTTGAGAGTTTGGCTTTATTCTTTTAGCTTGTTTTTATATCGGCAAATTTTAAGCCTGGTATCAAAGTTCCATTTCAAGGCCAAATTGTGGTCGAGTGGTCAAGATAATGTGTGGTATGGTTTGGTGGAAAATCTTCAAAACAACCCCAAACCCGTGTTTTGGATGCATGCAGCCTCTTTGGGCGAATTTGAACAAGGCAGGCCAGTCATTGAAGAGATAGCTAATAAATATCCAAATTATTTTATTTTAATTACGTTTTTTTCTCCTTCTGGCTATGAAATACGTAAGAATTTTCCCTTGGCTCATTATGTGAGCTACCTTCCATTAGATAGCCGATCTTCCGCTAAGAAATTTTTATCTATCGTTCAACCTAAGTTTGCCATCTTTGTCAAATACGAATTTTGGTATTTTTACTTAAGCGAATTACAAAAACGAAACATTCCTACGATTTTAATTTCTGCCATTTTTCGAGAAAAATCCCCATTTTTTAAATGGTATGG
>JBILRJ010000088.1:0-9774 GCA_044372695.1 Spirosomataceae bacterium | reverse complement strand
TTTTAGGTCAATTACAATAGGATAGTGTCGAGAAACCCATCTGGGCTTATTTTGTCAAATACTAAATTCTTCTCCTACATTAGCCTGAAAGGCTATAATTTGCATAACCTTGGTGCCTAAAAAAACCTGTGGTAAGGATAAAATATTCTTTCCAATTTTTTGTTACCTGATGTGGGTGGTCCATGATGAGATTTAAATGGGCTTAAATAGGATAATGGAATTAGAAGAATTTTTATTTCAAATCTTGATAAATACTTTTTCTAAATTGATCTCCAAAATAATAATGAAGGGGATTAGCATTGGGAATGGATCCGATTTGGGTCATAAAAATAGCAATCACTTTCTTTTCTGGATGAATGAAAAAATGGGTTGAATTGGCGCCACTCCAAAAATATTCTCCTGCTGGTACATTTTCTCTGCCAGCCTCAATGGGATCCTTTAACATGGCAAATCCGAGGCCAAAGCCATATCCTGGTTCCAAATTGGAGCTGCCATCTGTTCCAAAAACTAGTCCGTTGGCCAATTTCAGCATGGGCGATTTTTTGTTGGGCTTGTTGCTAAAGTTCGCTGTTTGATCTTGTAACATCAGTTGAATGGTTTCTTTTTTAAGAATTCTCTTTCCATTTAAAATTCCACCATTGTACAACATGGTAGCGAATTGCAAATAATCCTGCATGCTTCCGAAAAGAGCATTGACACCCGCAAAAACCTTTACTCCTGAGTTGGGTGGTTGTAAGGCAAGATCTAATTTTCTACTGCTGTTGAAATGATAGACTGTCATAACGCGTTTTTGTTGCTCAGGACTCAAATTGTACCCAGTATCTTTCATTCCTAGCGGAGTAAAAAGGTGTTTTTTGAGGTATTGTTCAGTGGTTTCACCAGAAAGGACTTCCACCAACCGGGAAATGACGTCGGTAGAGAAGCTGTAATTCCATTTTGTTCCTGGTTCATAAGATAGGGGGATTTTAGCCAATGTCTGAACTCTTTCTGCAATGCTCGAGATAGCAGGATTTTTTACAGCATCCCAAATTTCTCTATCCATTTTCAAGGGTGTTAACCCATGGGATAACCCACTCGTATGACTTAATAATTGTTCAATGGTTATTTTATTTTTGGCTGGGTGCGTACCGCCAGCAGAACCAAGATTGATATTATTTACAACCTGCAGGTTGGTAAATTCAGGTAGGTATTTCTCTATGGGATCATTTAATGCGAATTTGCCCTTATCAAATAAGGTCATCAGGGCCACAGTAATGATGGGTTTCGACATGGATTGTAAATAATACAATTCTTGTCCATTCATGGGAACTTTGGCCTCCCGATTTCTTTGGCCGTAAAATTGGTCATATGTTACTTTTCCGTTTTGATAGATCACTCCATGTACTCCCACCAACTGTTCTTTTGTTACTTCATTTTGCAAATATTCATCCAAATTTGGAAAGGATTTTTGTGCTAAAACTGTATTTTCTAAGCCAATGAATAAGGCAATAAGAATGAATGTGCGTTGGATGGATAGTGAACAAAACATGAAGGATTTTTTCAGGGGAAATGATTTCATAGGAGTCAATTTTTCGATGAACAAATGTACATGATTTAGCGATAAAAAAAGCCGCCTCTGTTTGGAGGCGGCTTTTAAAATTTTAATCTATCTTTTCCTCAGTAAAGTTTTACCGAATGATTTAAGAATAAATTAAGCAGCTTTTTCAGCAGCTGTAGCACCTTTTGCGATGGTGTAAACAACTAGGCCGAAACCAATTTTGTTAACAGCATCAGCAATGTTGTAAGCTAAGTCGATGTTTCCTGAGAATCCAGATAACAAGTTACCAGGTAACATCATGTAGCCGATTGGATAGATTGCCCAACCTACTAATGTGAACCAACGCATAACATTGTATCCAGACTTAACGTGCTCGCTTGACGAACTAGCAGCCACTTTAGAAGCTTCTCCCATGTAGATTTCATAGATGATGATCGCCCAACCTAAAGTTGAAATGATTCCCCATAATACGTTTTGCTCAGGAACAACAGCCTCACCAATGTAACCTGCTACTAACATAACGATTGAACCAAATAGCAAACGAGAAAGCATTCCTGATTTAGCGCCAGCTGGCTTCAAGATTAAGAAGTATTCGATACACATCAAAGGAACTGTTAAAGTCCAGTCAATGTAACGGAATTGAGTTGGAGACTCATGAGTTTCTAACCAAACACCACGCATGTAGAAATAATGTACTGCTGCAATGAAAGTGATCAATGCTGAAATCAACAAAGAAGTTTTCCATTTGTCATTAACTGTTCCGCGCTCAACGATGAAAAAGATGGAAGCGGCAAGCATTGACATATAACCTGTAAAGAAGGTAAAGCCAATGTAATCCCCGGCTGCTAATGAGCCGTCTAGTAAAATGTTTAATGTTTCCATAGATTTTGGATTTAAGTGTGAATTTTTTAATCTAACTCTTGTAACAGAAAAATTGTTTTTAAATATATAGAAAAAATTTAATAAAAAATAAAAATATTTCTATATTTAGCCCTGAGGCTTCAATAAGGCCATTTTGTGCATTAAAAAAAAATGAGGCAAAGTCAACAAAGACAAAAATATAAACAGCTGAGTCACAATAATTTGATTCTGAAAAATGATCACATAGCCAATTCCGAACATCGTAGCGAGCAAACTGAAGGGTAAAAGTCGGTATAGTAGGGAAACAATGGAAATTTCAAGGTGTTTACTCATCAATTTTAAGCTATAAACTGCATGACAGGCCCCAAAATAACACATGAATGCGGGATAGAGTGGCAAGTATTTGC
This sequence comes from Spirosomataceae bacterium, assembly GCA_044372695.1. Lineage (GTDB taxonomy): Bacteria > Bacteroidota > Bacteroidia > Cytophagales > Spirosomataceae > Aquirufa. The sequence goes on along the minus strand of JBILRJ010000088.1, from coordinate 6,969 downwards.
CAATCAGTAGGGTAATGAGTGTATGAATAAAGTAGGCTGAGTTCTTCGTTTGGTAACAGACGATAATGAATACCAAGGAAATTTCCGCCGCATAAGGCGGTAACTGAATGTTGATTACCAAGTGCATGTCTTCCAAAATGGCTTTGGTTTCAGTCCAGTGTGTGGCTAATATCCATCCCAAAATTCCACTTCCTAAAACCATGGACCTCAATATTTGTATTCCATAAGTAAATTTATGTTCATTTTGTTCACCCGTGTTTTCCTGTTCTATGTCGCCAAAATGGAAGACGGATATGCCAATAAATACCAATAAAGAAATTGTAGGAAGGTAATACCATGAAATTCCATACAAGGCCATTACTCCAATGTAGGAAATTATGAATTTGGATAATTGGAAGTTCCCATTTTCAGATTTGTTTAATCTGGCAGCTATCAAATGATCACCTGCTCCGTGAGGCAATCCCAAAGTAAACAATAGTATCCCGCTAAATGCCAGGTCAAAGTTTATGGACAAGCGCCCAAATAACGATTGTATGACTAAATAAATCAATGAAATCAATATTCCGCTAAAATAGGTGACGAATTTCATTTGTGTAACTTCAGTAAATGTTTGAGGAAAAGAAGGATGTTTAGTTGGCTAAATATCTGTATCTCATCTTTGAGATTTGATTTTTCATCCAAAAATTGTAAAATTTTCGGAAATGGAATCTGATCAAAAAGTCGGTCCATTACAGCGGGTATTTGTTCCACTTCATGATGAATAACTGACAGCAGCATTGAATCATAAAATCGGAAACGTGCATGGTGCTTTTTGGGCACTTTTTGATGAATCAAACTTTTGGCATTGGCATGCATGCGAGCAAAAGCATAGCCAGTGGATGCTTTGGTGAAACCATTGTCGCCACCTATCATAAAAATGCGATCGCTAAAACTTTCATGCTTGCTAAGGCGCATCGGAATTGAGCCTTTTTCTGTAGAAATGATTTTATAGGTCTGATCAGGGAAATTGGTTTGCATGTATTTTAGCCAGATTTCATCGTATTTTTCTTCATTGAATGACGCTAGAGTAAACAAGGTCGTCTCAATTAAGGCGTATTTTTTGCTAAAAGGCAAAATATAATGAAAAACAGCTTGCTCTTCATTGGAGGCATCCAAACTAAAATCCATGATGGTAGCAGATTCCTCATTGAATTTTTCTTCTTCAAACTCAACAAATTTCCCCCAAAAATGTTGTTTTGCACTTTGGTCGTTCGTGGCGTACGGGGATTTAATTCGAGAGTCTGCCACACAAAGGGCCTGGAAATTCGTCGAATTCTCACAATTAATTTCAATGTATGCAGGCTTTTCGTTCAATGAAATGGCCAATGTACGTTCGCAATGAATATTGGGATGATTGGGGATGAATTCATTGAAAAAATAATCAAAAAAACGTTCTGATGATATATAGTTATAATTAAGGGGATGCACGGGTGCTGTTTTTAAGACACCTGAACTTGATTTATAACTGATGTTGGACCAAGATTTTTCAATCAAGAACGGAAAACTTGTTTGATTTTGCGCTTGCCAAAAGCACCAGCTTTTGTTTGAACGATCCCCCGAGTCGATTAACAAAACGGATTTGCTGATATTTTCTGAATTTTGAAAATATTCATACAAAAATTGCAAGCCTGAGGCTCCCGCTCCAATAATCGCCAAATCATATATTTTTTGAGGTATCAAAATGAATTATCAGGTTTTTTTGAACGCTTTTATTAAATAGGTTGAGATGGTTTAAATCAAATTTTCATCAAAATAGAGTAAACCATATTTCTTTAAACCAATTTTTTCTCAATTTGTTAATAAAATTTTATTTAGTTGATTGACAAGTTGGGGGTAAATGGATTTAACTTGGTATAATTCATCAAATAATAGCGGATATTCTTTTGGCCTTTTGAAAAATGATCTCAGCCATGAATCTTTATCGCTGACATTCCAAAAAGTTAAGCCGTATTGTTGCATTTTGGGAATGGCCTGATAGGCAGTAAAAATGAATTCAAAACTTGCTAATTGTTTGGATTTTTGTACCTCATCATAGACAAACAACGAATCATTTTTGGGGTTTACAGCAATGTCCAATTCCGAAAAGTGGATTTTCAAACCCGTATCTACACTTTTTTTAATTAATTGACGAAGTTTATCAGGACTTGACTGGGTGCTGATGTGCATTTGTAAACCCAATCCGTGGATGGGAATTTGACGTTTTTTTAAGGTCTCGACCAACATCAATATGGCCTCTAATTTCTTCGGATGACCATCTTGCCCGTAATCGTTGTAAAAAAGGATGCTCGATGGATCTGCTTCATGCGCCCATTCAAAGCATTTGGCCAAGTAATCAGGAATGTGATTGGACCAAATTGTGGGCCTTAATTCTCCATTGTCCAGAAATGCTTCGTTGACCACATCCCAGCCTTCAACTTTTCCTTTAAAATGAGAAACGATGGTCTGAATGTGATTTTTGAGCAAATTCTCCCAAGCTGTTTGATCCCCATTAAATTCATTCATCCATTTGGGAACTTGGTTATGCCAGACCAAGGTATGCCCGTGAACTCGCATGTGATTTTTTTGGGCAAAATCGACCAATTCATCTGCTTTTTGGAAATCAAAACGATTCGCTTCGGGGTGCAAATGAACCATTTTCATGTGATTTTCAGCCGTGATGCTGTTAAATTCGGAGCGAACTATTTCTCTGTAGGCTGAATTTTCTTGGAGTAATTTTGGATTAACAGAAACACCAAGTTGGAAATGGATGGAATTTTTCAAAAGTTCTTTTGGCTGATCCGAATGTTGCGCCATAAGCTGCAAGGAAATAAGCCAAATACTTATTGTAAGCACTCTTTTCATTTTATGAGTCTTTGATCAGATTTATCAAGCCATAAGATAGGATTTCTAATTGGATAATTTCGAATTATTTCTTGGTTTGTTGGAAAATGCTCCAAGCCTTGCCATAGTTTCATGGCAACTGAATTACCGTGAATTCCACTAAAAAACAAACTGCTTTGGGCAATGGGCCATTGGTCAAAATACATGACATCTGGTGGATATGGCCATTTTACTTTGTCTTTTATGTAGGGCAACAAAAATGTGATTCCTTTCTCAATCGATCTTCCATCGCTTAATTTCCAATCCCAAACACGAAGTTCATGGGCTAAAGTGGCCATGATGTCCAGATTGAACAAAGAATATCCGTAAGGTTTGGTTCTTTTTATTTCCAAAGGGAAAGAACCATCCATCTCCATTTGTTTGGGAATCAATACTTCTTGGAATCTTTTCCGACAATCGTTAACTAATTGGGCATTTCCAGTAAACGAAGCAAATACGGCCACTTGCAATGTCCAGCAAGTTCCATGGTTATTGAGTGCATCTTTTTCGGCCAATCCATAGGGGTGGGTATTTAGCCATTTCGTATATTCTTTGAACCAATTGACTAATTGTACATAATCCTCATTGCGTATTTCGGCCCGTATGGCCTGCATTGCTTTGACTACCTCTAAAAAATGGATGGTATCAATGATCCCAATCCCTCTGCCTGTCGCTTTGCCTTTGATCGCTTGCGCATACAAGAGGTTCGGATTCATTCGAGTGTCTGCATCGATAAACCAAGCTCTTAGGTGAGGGATGACCGCTTGGGCGTACTTTTTATTTCCCGTGATTAAATAGGCAGCCGCCAAATTTCCCACGATGTCACTGAAACGGATCATGGCCAATCGATGGGCAACAAAGTTCTCCGGATTGCTTTCTCCATCTTTCTGGATATAGGGTCCGGAAGGGTCACTTGGATTGGGCCACCAATAATCTCCTTCTGAATAAAAATCATGCACGCCACCTGCTGATCTCGCACAAACTGAGGCGGTAATGGTTTGTGGTTTCCAATTTAATTGTGTTTGAGCTTTTAGTAAAATTTGTGTGTTCAGTTGCTTTGGATAGGTTTCTTTGGAAAAACAAGCAAAGGAAAAAAGGAAAAACGCAATGATAAATTTCATATTATGTACGATTGGAGCTATTGACGTGTTTTTCTAAAATTCTACTACTTTCTTGTCGGGCTACTTTACTTTTGCGCAAACCCCATACTTGGTCGGAGGCAATTTTTCGTGTGCTGTCTATGTCGACAATGGGAAGCGGGTAATCTACATCTAGCGTGAAATTGTACAAAGATTGCTCTAATGTACTAAGTTTCCAAGGCTCGTGAAGGAAGTTGGCAGGCAGATTTTTTAATTCAGGAACCCATTTTTTGATAAACACACCCTCTGGGTCATGTGCATAGGAGTTTTTGATCGGATTATAAATTCGAATGGTATTGATCCCCGTAATTCCTGCTTGCATTTGAATTTGTGGATAATGAATTCCAGGTTCATAATCCAAAAATTGCCGAGCTAAAAAATGGCTCAAATCTTTCCAGTCTTGCCAAAGGTTGAACACAAAAAAGGAAACTACCATGGCACGCATTCTGAGATTCAAATAGCCTGTAGCCACCACACAACGCATGCATGCATCGATAATTGGTATGCCTGTTTTGCCTTGTTCCCAAGCTAAAATATGAGCTGGATTTTTCGCTTTGATCAATCCTTGATAGGCCACATTGACTGCCTCGAATTCCATTCGAGATTCATCTTCGAATTTTTGAATAAAATGGCAATGCCAATGCAAACGGGAAATAAAATTTTGCAAAGCCCTTTTATTGGGCGATTTGCCCAGATGTTGGCGAGTAAAAAGAACCACCATTCGCATGCTCAGGTTACCGTATGCCAAATAGGGAGAAATTCTGCTGCAACTTCTGCGACTTGCTTCTGGCTTACTGATGGAACGGCTGTAATCCTTATGTCGAGTATCTAAAAAACCTTCAAGGTATTTCCATGCCCAATATTCACCGCCTTCTTGAAAAACAGGATTTCGTGTTTTAAAGCTGTCGGAAAGTTCTTCTCCTTTTAAATCTTGGTACAAAGCAGGAGGGATTTGCGCTAAATTCCAGTCATGCTCTCTGACCAAGAAAGGGTCCATTTGCATCGTTTCCTCCCATTTTTTTTGCCAATTTTTCCTGGATTTCAATCTTCGAACAATGCCATTGGTAGGAGTTTCTTTCCAATTAATTTGATGGCTTTGGCAAAAAGAAAGAACGTCTTTGTCGCGTTGGTAGCTCAAGGCATTCCCTATTTCTTGATGGGAAAAAATCGTTTGAATGTCAAAATGTTCGGATAAAGTTTGAAGTACAGGTAAGACTTCTTGGTGAAAAATGTACAATTTCCCTTTTCGGTCATCCAAACGGCCTTGCATTTCAACCAAAGATTCGTGGATGAATCGCCAATGGCGAAGGTCGCTGTCGGGATATTGAATCAAGGAAGGCTCAAAGAAATAAACCAATAATATAGGCAAGCCAGATTCCAAAGCTTTGAACAAAGGTTCATGATCCGTGAAACGTAAGTCGCGCTTAAACCAAACTAATTGGATGGGAATTTTGCTCAAAATAATCTCTTTGATAGATTAACTTATTTTTCCGACAAATGTTTTTAACCTGTAAACCTGATAAATTTTCAAATTTGCTTATGTGAGGTAGCGAAGTTCGCATTTCTCATTTTCACACATTTGAAGAATGTCTCCTTGGTGAATATTTTTCAAGTCGGATTTTAATAGCTCACGTTTTTCGAGGGATAACTTTCTGATTAATTTTCCTTCCACAAATCGGCGAGTTTGTGTTTCATTTTCTAAAATTAGTCCTGGTACCTCTGTCAATTGCCCCTCCTCATTTTTGGCGGCCATGGTAAAATAGCAAGAGTTGGTGTGTGTAACAACTCCTGTTTTCGGCTTCAATGATTCTATGCGCATGCCTATGATCATACTTGTCCGGCCTACATAATTAACAGATGCTTGGATGGAAACTAAATCGCCGACTTCTACGGGGTTTAAAAATTCAACTCCTTCAACTGCCACCGTGACGCAATATTGCCCACTGTGTTTGGCTGCGCAAACATATGCGACCTTGTCCATCAAAGAAAGGAGCGTTCCTCCGTGAATTTTACCACTGAAGTTGGCAAATGCGGGAATCATTAATTCGGTAATGGTGGTTTCAGATTCAGAAACTTTTTTGGAAAACGGCATAGTTGAATTTTTCTTTGAACTAAAATACAGTTTTCTCTTAGGAGTTTGATCATTCCTCAAGATTCTCTTCAATTTTTTGGCATAAATTCAGCATATTCTTTCGGATAAAGCCGTTGATAAAGACTTTTCAGTTGGTCTTTTGCTTTATAATTTTGATTGATTTCAGACATTTGGATAAAGTATTCTAATTCTTCCGAAGAAACTTGTAAGGGAGTTTTTATTTTTTTTGCCAGTTTTTCGTAATGTTCTTGGATTCTTTTTACTGGTTCAAAATGGGGGTTTATGGTTTCGTAAGGACTTAACTGATAATTTTTGAAGACCTTTCTTAATCCCTCGTAAATGCTGATGAAGGGAACAGAGGAATGGTCGTCGTTGGGAAAGTACTGATAAGAAAATTGAATGGATTTGGTTTTATTCGCTCGCATTTTTTGGCAAAATTGAAGAATGCTTTTTTCATGCTGGGCAAAGGTCGCTTTGTTCTTTAATACCTTATTTATGTCTTTTTCATTGGTTGTATTGGCAATGGATACATACAGCGATTTTCCTTTTAATGGAGATTGACTAATTTTTTCAAAGACGTCTTTCGCAAATTTTTGATGGTCGTACCAGAGGCTTGGATCCATGACAAGGTAATCCTCAAAAAGGTGAGCATGCTTGGCTAAAACAGATAAAGCAAAAATTCCTCCAAAACTATGTCCTATCAAGGATCGATAGCTACTCGTTGGGTATTTGGCATCTATATAAGGAAAGATTTCTTTTTCCAGTACTTGAATGAATTTTTCTCCACCGCCTGTTTGATCGGCCATTACTTTGGGTAAGAATACGGACTCTGGTGTAGGG
>JBILRJ010000399.1:0-2505 GCA_044372695.1 Spirosomataceae bacterium | reverse complement strand
TTGCGGGCTTCCCGTCATTGCAAAGGATAATGTACTAAGTCGACAGGTTATCAAGCCCGAATATGGATTTACATTTAACACTGAAGAGGAGATAGAGCAAATTTTAAAACAATTAATTATGGATAATTCGTTGCTAAAGGGAATTAAATCATCAATCAAAAATTCATATGATGGGGATGCATTAAATCTGGCAAATACTACGAAATTGATAAATTTTTTTCAAAATATACCTAAAGTCAATGCCTAAACAGTTAAATCTAACGTGAGAATACTCGTCACAGGTGGTTTAGGATTTATAGGTACTAATTTAGTTGAAAAATTTCTCGATAATAATTTTACAAATTTTATAGTTGTAGATAATTTAATTAATGCGTATGGGATTAACAAGAAAATTGAAGACAAAACTCATATTCAAGACATCACAGATTTTGAATCACTTTTAGAATTGAGCAAAGACTGCAGCCATATCATCCATTTGGCGGGACTTGGCTCAGTACCGCGAAGCATCGCTGATCCTCAAAGTACTTTCCAAGCTAATGTAGTAGGCACCCAGAATGTTTTGGAGTGCGCCCGACTTCATAATTCTAAAGTAATTTTTTCCTCTTCTTCCTCAGTGTTTGGAAACGAAGGAAATTATATTCGAAGCGAGAATTCACCCAAAGGACCCGTTTCTCCTTACGGATACAGTAAATACATTGATGAACTATTAATCACTTCCTATTTTGATTCCTTTAAGGTAAATAGCACAATCTTAAGGTTCTTTAATGTTTTCGGACCTTATCAAACTGTTAAAAATGAATACGCTGCCGTTATTCCTAAGATGCTTGAAGCAGTTAAAAGAAATCAGGAATTTGAAATTCACGGAGACGGTGAGCAGTCAAGAGACTTTACGTACGTAGGAGACGTGGTATCAATCATTTGGGATCTTATTCAAAATTCTAAATCAGATTTTAACTACTTGAATATCGCATGGGGGAAAAAAACAACTTTAAATCAACTGATTCAAATTATTCAAAATGATTTAGGTTTGAACCTGAAATGTGTAAACAAGGATTCGAGAATGGGTGATATCAAAAATTCTCAGAATGATGGACTCAAGATAAGAAAATTATATCCTTTAGTAAATCCGATAGAAATTAAAAGCGCTCTTAGGCTAACAGCTAATTGGTATCTAGATCAGAATTTATAGTTTTACGTAATTCTCGTGAGATAAATTGAATGGTATAGCCTGTAAATCAAGAATAATCAAATTCTGATTTTTCAAATCTTTTAATAGTATTTTAGGAACACTATGGTTAAAAACTAGTAAGTCGAAATTATTTAAATTAATATCATTTAGATTTAAACCAATTTTCGTAGTTCCCATAACATTAACTTTATTAATTAAAGGATCAAAGAAATTTACATCGAACTTAGCACTAAGTTTTTCAAGTAAATCAAGCGCGTAAGAATGTCTAACATCGTTAACATGCTCTTTATATGTCACGCCAAAAATCAATATTTTATATTTTTTAGCCCCGGCGCCTAGAAGATTTTCTATTTTTTTTTGGATCCAGACGTGCATTTCATCATTTGTTTTTTGTGCTGACCTAATTAAGCTTGTGTCTAAATTCAAATCTTCCATCTTCTCACTTAAATAAACTGGGTCTATTGGAATGCAATGCCCTCCTGCCCCAAGACTCGGGTAAAAAGCTGAAAATCCAAAAGGTTTAGTTTTGGCCGCTTCAATTACATCACTGATACTTATATCTATTTTTTCACAGTATTTTACTAAGGAGTTTATTAATGAGATATTAACTAAGCGATAACTATTTTCTAGTAATTTAGACACCTCGGCGGCTTTTATTGAATTTGATTTAAAAACGTTGTCGCAAATTTTTGAATATATTTCATACACTTTTACAAGGCACGTGGCAGAAAGTCCGCTCACTACTCGGTTGACGAGCCTATAGCTCATATTGCCGCCTGGATTTACTCTTTCTGGCGCGTAACCAACAAAAAAATCTATGCCCGCTTTTAGACCACTTTTTTCCAATATCGGAATCATAACTTCTTCTGTAGTTCCAGGGTAGGTAGAGGATTCGAGCACGACTAAATCCCCAATTGTTAACACTTCTGAAATCATTTGCGAAGCAACTTGAATCAGAGAAATATCCGATTCACCTGAATATGTTAAAGGTGTAGGAACACAAATAATATAAGTACTTGATTTGATAAAATCACCACTTGCTACAAAATTAAAATCATTTAATACAGAACTAATTTCAGAATCTGATATGTCAGCAATATAACTTTTACCTAAATTTAATGATTGAATTTTTTCATTATTTAGATCAAAACCAGTCACATCAAATCCGGCTTTAGCTAAATTTAAGGCCAATGGTAGCCCAACATAACCAAGACCTAAAACAGTTATTGAATCATCCGGCATTGTGCTAGTTTATCAAGTACTTGAACCTTAGGGGACGACATATCCAAGATATTGATATTTGGACATAGCTCTAA
>JBILRJ010000398.1:0-2507 GCA_044372695.1 Spirosomataceae bacterium | reverse complement strand
TTAAAAATTAAATATACTTTATGTCTGTAGCTCTCTCACATCCAGATTTATCTCAATTAGCTAAAGCTATGCAAGGCGTATTGCATACTGACCAAGTTATGAGGACTTTGTATGCGACTGATGCATCAGCTTATCGTGAAATGCCTTTGGGTGTTGCGATTCCTGAAACGGTGGAGGACCTTCGTACAATCATTGTTTTTGCAGATAAACATCACATTGCCTTGATTCCTCGTACCGCGGGAACCTCTTTGGCTGGTCAAGTAGTTGGTTCAGGCTTAATTGTTGATGTTTCTAAATTTTTCACCAAAATACTTGAGGTTAATCAATCCGAATCTTATGCTTGGGTTGAGCCAGGCGTTGTAAGGGATGTATTGAATTTTGAGCTTAAAAAAATGGGATTGTTTTTTGGTCCTGAAACTTCTACCGCAAATCGAGCAATGATAGGTGGTATGTTAGGAAACAATTCTTGTGGATCCAATTCCGTTATTTACGGTTCTACAAGGGATCATATTTTAGCAGTTGAAGGTTTTTTGTCGGATGGGACCTTTGTTCAATTTGATTCTGAAAACCCTTTTGAAACGTTAAATTCTTTAGAGAAGGGCAGTAGACTATATAATATATATTCCAACACATTAGAGGCATTGTCGGATGCAGAGGTGCAAAAAAATATTATAGACGAATTTCCTAAGCCAAGCATTCATCGGAGAAATACTGGCTATGCCTTGGACAGCTTGCTGAACACAAAGGCTTTTGGGAAAAGTCAGACTGATTTTAATTTTTGTTCACTTTTAGCGGGTTCCGAGGGCACCTTGTTTTTCGTGACCAGAATCAAGCTTCATGTTGACCCTATGCCACCTGCCCATATTGGTTTAGTATGTGCGCACTTTAATACCATTGATGAGGCCTTAAGGGCGAATTTGATTGCATTAAAGTTTCAGCCTTCAGCCTCAGAGTTGATGGATCACTACATCTTAGAATGTACCAAAGCAAATCCTGAGCAAAGGCAAAATCGTTTTTTTGTGGAAGGTGATCCAGGTGCTATTTTGGTTGTGGAGTTGCGTTCGGATGATCCTCATGAATTATTAGTGCAGGCCAAAGAATTGGAGATAAGTATGCGTGAGGCTAATTTGGGTTATCACTTTCCATATGTTGGAGGAGCTGATGTAAAAAAGGTTTGGGATTTGAGGAAAGCAGGCTTGGGCTTATTGTCCAATTTACCTGGCGATGAAAAGGCGGTGGCCGTCATTGAGGATACAGCAGTGGATGTCAATGATTTACCAGCATTTATTGCGGAATTCAATGAAATATTAAAAGCAAATAATTTATACTGTGTCCATTATGCACACGCAGGTTCTGGCGAGTTGCATTTGCGACCGATCATTAATCTAAAAACATCAGAAGGTCATCGGCTTTTTAGAACCATAGCAGAGGAAATTGCTCGATTGGTGAAAAAATACAAGGGTTCTTTATCTGGAGAACATGGAGATGGTCGTTTGAGGGGCGAATTTATTCCTTGGATGGTAGGTGAAAAAAACTACCAATTAATGCGAGAATTAAAGTCTTGGTGGGATCCGAAAGGTGTTTTTAATCCCAACAAAATTGTAGATACTCCACCCATGGATACTTTTTTGCGTTATGAGGCAGGGCAAATTACGCCAGCATTTGAAACGGCATTTAGGTACCAAGATCAAAATGTCCTGCAACACGCGGAGCAATGCAATGGCTCAGGCGATTGTCGTAAAACACCCATTTCAGGAGGAACAATGTGTCCTTCTTTCATGGCTACACGAAATGAAAAAGAAACAACAAGAGCGAGAGCTAATATTCTTAGGGAATTTTTGACTCATTCCGAACAAGAGAATCGCTTTGCGCATGATGAGATCAAAGAGGTGATGGATTTGTGTTTGGCTTGCAAAGGATGTAAATCTGAATGTCCATCCAATGTTGATGTGGCTAAATTAAAAATGGAGTTCTTGTATCAATATCAGAAGGAAAAAGGTTTACCCATTCGAAGTTGGTTGGTAGGGAATTTTGCTAAAATTTCAGCTTTGACTTCTCAAGTTCCTTTTTTGTACAATTTAGTTATGGGTACACCTTTCATTCGCAGGATAAGTAATCGCATGGTTGGATTTCATCCCGATCGGACAATGCCTCTGATGAGTAAGCAAACGCTTCAATCCTGGTTAAAAAACAGGAAGTCGATCTCATCTGATCGAGTGGTTTATTTGTTTGTCGATGAATTCACCAATTACAATGATGTGGAAGTTGGGCAAAAAACCGTGATGTTGCTAGAAGCTCTAGGGTATTCTGTCCTTACTGTTTCACATCCTATTTCTGGCAGAGCCTATTTGTCCAAAGGAATGTTGGATGAAGCAAAAGTCTTGGCCCAAAGAAATGTGGAATTGTGGCATTCCTTGGTTACTTCAGAAACCCCTTTGGTAGGAATCGAACCATCTGCCTTGTTGACTTTTCGTGATGAATATCCTGATTTAGTCAGCGATGAATGG
>JBILRJ010000087.1:0-9796 GCA_044372695.1 Spirosomataceae bacterium | reverse complement strand
GATATCCTTTGTTCTTTGGGACAAACTGTATTAATTTCAAATTTCCATGAATACTTCAAATTAGTAGCTTATCTAGGTCAATTCACTAAACTCAGAATGGCCCTCATCATGGGTATGCCCAACTTGGAATACATCTTCGACGAAAAGCATTATACGGAAATACCTGGTGGAATTATGACGGCATTTGCCAACTTATTTGGCATTAAAATAAAATTGTATTTATATCCCACATTAGACTCAGAAGGTCAATTGATCAATCTAAAAAGCTTTGAACCCATTCCTCACTTGAAAGGTTTGTATCAATATTTGATTGACAATGAAAAGTTAACGGATATCAATGCTTATGATGATAAATTGCTCACGATTCACACCGACAAAGTACTTGATATGATCAAACAAGGACCAGGTGATTGGGAAAATTTAGTGCCAAAAATCGTTGCTAAACAAATTAAGCAGCACCATTTGTTTGGCTTTCCAAAACAAACTTAAATCATTCTACTGGTCCATTTTTTACCCCATTGCATGATGGGCTTTTCAAAAAAAACATAAGAACAATAGGCCAACAAAATAGTGAAAATTCCAGTGAAAATAATGAGAAATGGGCTAGAAATTATGCCCATTTTTTTTGCACTCCAATTCAAATAGGTATAAACAATCGGATGCAACAAATAAATTCCATAGGCTGATTCTCCCATCAAATTAAATACATAAGTCAAAGACCTTGGAAGGATGATATTCCATTGATAGAAAAAAACAACCAATAAAACCAAGGCTAAAGAGAAAACAAATCGATTCCAAAAAGTTACTAACACGATTTGATTTCCCTGAGCAGGCATAAAAAACAAAATCGCTAAGCCAACGAAAGCAAAAGTCAAGCCCAAACTTCCCATTAATTTCCGATTTTGGAAAAAATAATAGATGGCAATCCCTGATGCATAAAAAAATAAATTATTAAATGGATTTACGTAAACCGCCCATTGATCGGATAAATTCACCTCAACAGATAACGCCTCAAAGGCAAAATAGGCGGCAATCAACCAAGAAAATCCAACCAACAAATGACCAAGCCAATTGCGGTAATTGTATGACCATAAAAACAAAGGTGTTAAAAGATAATAAATCATTTCATTCCCAATGGACCAAGCTCCTGTAATGGAATATTGTGCGGGATGAGTAAAAGCAAATAGAGTGGTAATGGTGGAAAAAATGAGATAAACATCAAGGTGCTGGAATTTCGAGGCAATCGCAATAAGAAGGGCTGCAATCCATAGCAATGGCCAAATTCTAAAGATTCGACGAATAAAAAATACCAAAATTTGTTTACCATTAAAGAAAAAAGCGTGGTAAGCCATGGCCATGGTCAAACCCGAAAGAATAAAAAATCCAGCAACAGAAAAAATACCTAAACGACTCAATATGGAGGACGCATCTAAAGGCTGGTGCAACCAAATGCTTAAGTGGTAAAACATGACTGAAACAGCCAATAGGCCTCGCAACCAATCCAAGGATTCAACCCGATTAGCGGGTAGATTTTTTTGCATATTTCATTAGAAAAATAAGCCAAGTCCCTTTCTAAGGAACTTGGCTTATAAGGTATTAGCCTTTCAATAAATCAACAAATTGATCAAATAGGTACCTTGAATCATGTGGTCCTGGACTTGCTTCCGGATGGTGCTGAACGGAAAATGCTTTTTTTCCTTTGACTTGTAAGCCCTCCACAGTTTGATCATTTAAATTTATGTGCGTTAATTCAGTAAGGGATGAATTGACTAATTCATCCATTTTAACAGCAAATCCATGATTTTGAGAAGTGATTTCAGAAAAGCCTGTGACCAAATTTTTAACGGGATGGTTTAAACCACGATGTCCATTGTGCATTTTGTAGGTACTCAATCCACAAACTTGAGCTAAAATTTGATGCCCCAAACAAATGCCAAAAACTGGTTTATCTGAAGCAAGCATTTGGGAAACAGTATCTATGGCATAAGACATAACTGAAGGATCCCCTGGTCCATTGGAAACAAAATAACCCGTTGGATTCCAAGCAGCAATTTCATCAAAAGATGTTTTTGCAGGGAATACTTTAAGGAAACAATTACGTTCTGAGAGATTAGACAATATGCTTTTCTTGACACCTAAATCCAACACAGCCACCTTAAAATCAGCTGATTCATCTCCTAAAAAATAAGGTTCTTGTGTACATACTTGGGAAGAAAGCTCCAATCCATCCATGGAAGGAATTTCATTCAATTTGTTTCGCAACTCTGTCTCGTCAAAGATTTCGGAGGAAATCAAGCAATTCATCACACCTTTGGTTCGAATGTGTCTTACCAAAGCTCTAGTATCTATCCCAGAAATACCAACAATACCCGCTTGTACTAAGAATTCTTGTAATGATTGATCTGCTGTAGCTCTTGAATGGATGCTAGCATATTCATTACAAACCATACCAGCAATTTGTACGCGATTTGACTCACTTTCGGACAAAGAACTCACACCATAATTACCAATGTGTGAGGTGGTATTTATGATAACTTGTCCAGCATAAGAAGGATCCGTGTATATTTCCTGGTATCCGGTCATACCCGTATTAAAACAAATTTCACCACCGTGGGTACCTATTTTCCCAATTGCATTACCATGGAAAAGTGTTCCATCTTGAAGAAATAGAACGGCAGGACTTAATTCATTAATTTTCATAAAAATATGATAAAATTAAATTGCTAATTGATGTTTTTTATTCAAAAAAAGGGCTTCAACGAATAGTTGAAGCCCTTTAAAACCGTAAAAGAAAGAAACTAAGCTTCTTCTCCTTTGTCTTCTTTTGGCTCCTCAGAAGCAGGTTCTTCAGCTGGTGCTTCCTCAATCGCTTCAGCAGAAGCGACTTCTTCTACCACTTCAGCAGAAGGAGTTTCCTCAACTACTTCAGCGGAGGGCGTTTCAGCCACAGCAGCTACTTCATTTGAATCTTCCTTTTTAGTTGCAGCACGACGACTTCTACGAGTTTTGGTTGCTTTTTCAGCAGCCGCAGCTAACATAGTTTCGTTGAAATCAACTAATTCGATGAAACAAATTTCGGCATTATCACCCAAACGATTTCCCAACTTAATGATACGGGTATATCCACCTGGACGATCTGCTACTTTCTCAGAAACAATGCTAAACAATTCTTTGATAGCTTCCTTATTTTGTAAATAGGAGAAAACTACTCGGCGGTTGTTTGTGCTATCAACTTTAGATCTAGTAATCATTGGTTCAACATACTTACGTAACTCCTTCGCCTTAGCGACAGTTGTTTCAATACGTTTGTGCAAAATTAAAGAGGAAGCCATATTAGATAATAAAGCTGCTCTGTGTGAGGAAGTTCTTCCTAAATGATTGAATTTTTTTCCGTGTCTCATTGTGTTAATTCGTAAGTTAAAAGCCCTTAGGCTACGGTTAATTTAACCCGAGAGTTAAATCACCTATTACTTTGTTTAAAATAATTAATCTTCGTCTAAACGATATTTTGCAACATCCATTCCGAAAGTAAGTCCTTTTTCTTCAATTAGTTGTTCTAATTCAGTTAAAGATTTCTTACCAAAATTACGGAACTTCATCATGTCTGAAATTTCTAGTCGAGCTAATTCACCCAAGGTACGAACATCTGCCGACTTAAGGCAATTGTAAGCACGAACAGATAAATCTAAATCAGCTAAAGAAGTTTTCAACAATTTACGCATGTGTAATAATTCTTCATCAACAATGTTATCTTCCTCGGCCTTTGGAGTCTCGAAAGTCATGGTTTGATCAGAGAATAACATAAAGTGTTGAATCAAGATATAGGCAGCACCTTTCAAAGCATCTTCTGGATGAATTGAACCATCTGTTTCTATGTCAAGGACTAATTTTTCATAATCCGTTTTTTGCTCAACACGTGTATTTTCAATGCTGAATTTTACGTTTTTGATGGGAGTGTATATTGCATCTATTGCAATGTGTCCGATTGACAACTCGTTAGCACGAGGCTCATCAGCAGGAACATATCCGCGTCCTTTTTCAATGATCAACTCAACTTCCAATTCTTTTGAAGAATCTAAATTGCAGATAACTAAATCAGGATTTAAAACGGTAAAATAAGGCGTGAAATTTGAGATATCACCCGCAGTAAATGCAGTTTGACCTTTAATTTTGATATTTACTCGATTATCTAAAATTTCTTGGTTTTTCTTAAGACGAATCTTTTTAAGATTTAAGATAATTTCAGATACATCCTCATGGACGCCTTCGATAGCAGAAAATTCGTGAAGAACACCAGAGATCTTAACGCTTGTTATCGCATACCCTTCTAAGGAAGAAAGTAAAATTCTACGAAGTGCATTACCTATGGTAACACCGTAGCCTTTTTCGAGTGGCTTGAACTCAAATAACCCGTGGAAGTCATCTGCTTTTTCCATTACAACTTTCTCGGGCATTTGGAATGCTAATATTGACATATTTCGTAGCTTAAAATGAACTTGAAAAAACGTTATAGGTACTGTTAATATAAATTAGAAGAACTAAAAATACTATTATTACTTCGAATACAATTCGACAATAGCTTGCTCATTAAAGTTCTCAGGAATTTGATCTCTGTCTGGATATGCGGAAAATTTACCTACTAATTCCACTCCATCCCATTCTAACCAATTGTAACGCTTTGGAGAACGACCAGCCAATGAATTAGAAACAACTTCCAATGACTTAGATTTTTCACGAACACCAATTAATTGACCTGGACGTAAAGAGTATGATGGAACATTAACAATTTCACCATCTACATTAACGTGTTTGTGGATAACCAACTGACGAGCAGCTCTACGAGTAGGAGCGATTCCCAAACGATAAACAACATTGTCTAAACGAGACTCACATAACTTCAATAAGTTTTCACCTGTAATACCTTCTTTAACAGAAGCCTTGTGAAATAAATTTTCGAACTGACGTTCCAATATACCATACGTATATTTTACTTTTTGCTTTTCCTTTAATTGCAAAGCGTATTCAGAAACCTTTGAACGTTTTCCTTTACCATGCATTCCGGGAGCATAATTTTTACGAGCTAATGCTTTGCTCGGACCTAAAATTGCTTCACCGAAACGACGTGCAATCTTGGATTTGGGACCTGTGTATCTAGCCATTTTGTTAAAAGTCATTGGACCTCTTATGTCCAATGAAGTAATTAATTAAGTGAAAAAAAATGCTGAGAAAATAATTACTAATTACTCAACAAAAAAATTATTAAACGCGACGACGTTTTGGAGGACGACATCCATTGTGAGGCATTGGAGTAATATCTTTGATTAAAGAAACCTCAATACCAGAGTTTTGGATCGTACGGATCGCCGACTCACGTCCAGCTCCCGGTCCTTTTACGAAAACATCTGCTTTTTTCATACCAGCCTCTACCGCTACTGCAGCACAGTTTGATGCCGCCATTTGGGCTGCATAAGGAGTATTTTTCTTAGATCCACGGAAACCCATCTTTCCTGCTGAAGCCCAAGAAATAACTTGACCTGCTGAGTTGGTAATTGAAATGATAATGTTGTTAAATGAAGCCTTGATGTGTACTTGACCAACTGGTTCAATTACAACAACTCTTTTCTTGGCTTTATCTTTTCTTTTTGCTTGTGCCATTACTTTAGATAAATAAAACTTGTATGTGGGTTTTAACCCTTGTTATTATTTAGTTACTTTTTTCTTGTTAGCAACTGTTTTTCTACGACCTTTTCTCGTACGAGAATTGTTCTTAGTGCGTTGACCACGTACGGGAAGACCCTTACGGTGGCGTAGACCACGATAACATCCGATGTCCATCAAGCGTTTGATGTTCAATTGAACTTCAGACTTAAGCTGACCTTCAGTTTTGAATTCAGCAGCAATGATCGAACGAATAGCGCTAGCCTCCGTGTCATTCCATTCACCTGCTTTCTTATCAAAAGAAATAGATGCCTTGGTTAAAATCTTTTGAGCAGTGCTACGACCAATACCAAAAATGTAAGTCAATGCAATTTCTCCTCTTTTTTTGTCGGGAATATCAACCCCTGCAATACGAGCCATATGGGTAATTAATTGTTGTTATTAATTATTTATTAAATCAGAATTATCCTTGTCTTTGTTTGAACTTTGGATTTTTCTTGTTGATGACGTAAAGCTTTCCGTGACGACGAATAACCTTACAATCTGCACTACGCTTTTTGATTGATGCTTTAACTTTCATATCTACATTATTTATAAATCAAACCTTACTTATATCGATAAACTATCCTCGCCTTACTTAAATCATAAGGAGACATTTCTAATTTCACTTTATCACCTGGCAAAATCTTGATGTAATTCATGCGCATTTTACCAGAAATGTGCGCAATAACCTGATGCGTATTCTCTAATTCAACACGAAACATTGCGTTCGAAAGAGCTTCCAAAATAATTCCGTCTACTTCTATCGAGGACTGTTTTGCCATAGTATTATTTTAAATATTCAACAATATTGTTGAGGTTTTAATCACTTCTTCTATATAAGAAAAGGTTGTCAAAATTTGTGCTTCCTCTTTTCCAACCGCAACGGTGTGCTCAAAATGAGCAGAGGTCTTATGATCCTTCGTTCGGATCGTCCAGCCATCTTTGTCAACCGTAATTTGACGTACTCCTAAATTAATCATTGGTTCAATGGCAATCACCATTCCCTCTTTCAATTTAGTACCGTCACCTTTTCTCCCATAATTAGGAACCTCAGGACTCTCATGTAAACTTTTACCGACACCATGACCCACTAATTCTCTCACTACACCATAACCAAATGATTCGGCATAAGTTTGAACCGCAGAACCGACATCGCCAATTCGTTTACCCAAATGAGCTTGTTTAAGGCCTAAATACAAAGACTCTTTCGTCCGTTGTAATAATTCTTTAACTTTTTGATCGACTTCACCGATTGCATATGTATATGCACTATCAGCGTGGAAACCTTTTTTATATACTCCTGCGTCAATGGCAATAGTATCTCCCTCATTCAACACCAAATTACCTGGCAAACCGTGAACAACTACGTCATTCACCGAAATGCAGAGAGAATATGCATACTTTTTACTCCCTACCTGATAATTTAAGAACGAAGGGTGAGCATGATTATCACTGATAAATTCATAAGCTATCTTATCCAAAGCAAGAGTAGTAACACCAGGTTTAATGGCTTTCGCTACTTCTGCATGACACCTCCCTAAAATATCGCCATTTTCTTTGATAATGGATAATTCTTCAGGACTCTTAAGATAGATCATAAATTATCGAGAAACCAACTCAGAACGACCCTTAACTCGTCCTGATTGCATTAAACCCTCATATTTACGCATCAACAAATAACTTTCAATTTGTTGTAAAGTATCTAAAACTACACCCACTAAAATCAATAAAGATGTACCTCCAAAAAAGGAAGCAAAACCTCGGGTGATACCAAATAAATTGGCAATAGCAGGTAAGATAGCTATAATCGAAAGCATTAAAGCTCCCGGTAAAGTAATACGATCTAAAATAGTAGCAATAAATCCAGAAGTCTCCTCACCTGGCTTAACACCAGGAACAAAACCTCCACCTCTTTTCATATCATCCGAAATTTGAGTCGGATTAATAGAAATAGCAGTATAAAAGAACGTAAAAATTATAATCAAGAAGGCAAATAACACATTGTACTGCCAAGTGGTGAAATCACCAAAAGACTGTGCAATTGTTTGAGCAAATTCGCTTTTCTCAGCAAAAGACTGAGCTACCAAACCAGGAATAAACATCAAGGCTTGTGCAAAAATAATCGGCATTACTCCTGAAGCATTTAACTTTAAAGGAATGTACTGACGTTCTCCACCCACTGCCAATTTACTACCCACAACTTGTTTAGCATATTGTACAGGAATACGACGAACAGCTTGAGTAACCATCACTGCACCCATTACTACGAAGAATAAAGCAATTACTTCGATAATGAACAACAAGGCACCGGACATCCCACGGGAACTAGCTTCTTGAATTAAAGCGGAAGGAAAGCGTGAAACGATACCAATCATGATTAACATAGAAATACCATTGCCAATACCCTTATCAGTAATTTTTTCGCCTAACCACATGCACAACATAGTGCCACCAACCAGAATAGCCACGCCATACAAACGGAAAAACCATGGATCAACCATGATAGCTTCTGCAGGAATGGTTACCTGTAAGTACGTAAATCCTTGCGCTGCAGTTACAAATATGGTTAATATACGAGTAATTTGATTGAGTTTTTTACGACCAGATTCTCCATCCTTTTGCATTTTTTGAAAATAAGGCAAAGCGATGGTTAAAAGCTGAATAGCAATTGAAGCTGAAATGTATGGCATGATACCCAAAGCAAATACAGAAGCATTGCTTAATGCACCACCCGAAAACATGTTCAACAAACCCAATAATCCACCCTCTCCTACTTGACCCAATTTGGTAGCATCTACACCAGGTAGCACTACGTAAGAACCTAAACGAAAGAAAGCAATAAAAAGAAGTGTATTTACAATACGACCTCTTAATTCTTCAATCGAAAAGATGTGCTTAAAAGTTGTGATTAACTTATTCATTGCTCAGGTTTCGGTTATTAATCTAAGATAGCTTGACCACCAGCAGCTTCAATCGCAGCTTTAGCAGCTGAAGAGAAACCCTTGGCATGTACTTCAATAGCAGTAGTTAGCGTACCACGACTTAAGATTTTGACCAAATCAGATTTAGAAACTAAACCATTGGTGTACAATACTTCAAAATTAATAACATTAGAACCCGTAGATTCCGCCAATAATTGCAAGGTATCTAAATTGATAGCTTTGTATTCAACGCGGTTGTGGTTTTTAAAACCAAACTTAGGAACACGACGTTGCAAAGGCATTTGACCACCTTCAAAACCACGCTTACGTGAATAACCAGAGCGTGACTGAGCACCTTTGTGACCACGAGCGGAAGTACCACCTAATCCGGATCCTTGTCCACGACCAACTCTTTTTCTTGTTTTTACCGAGCCTTCAGCAGGCTTTAAAGAAGATAATTTCATATTCTTGGGGCTTAGCGCTGTCTAAATAAAGACAACTCGCAAATTAATTAAATATTTTCTACTACAATTAAGTGATTAACAGCACGAATCATACCCGCAATAGCAGGATTCAATTCTACCTCAACACTTTTACGGATTTTACCTAATCCTAACGCTTGAATAGTACGCTTCTGTACTTCCGGACGCTTAATTGCACTTTTAACTTGTGTAATTTTAACTTTAGACATTGTATGTTCTATTTTAGAGGCCAAAGGCACTCGGATTATCCATTAAATACTTTCGCTACCGAAATTCCACGCTGAAAAGCAACCGTGTGTGGAGCTCTCATCTTGATCAATGCATCTATCGTTGCCTTCACCACGTTGTGTGGATTGGATGAACCTTTCGACTTAGCTAGTACATCATGTACACCAGCAGATTCCAACACGGCACGCATCGCACCACCCGCGATCAATCCTGTTCCAGGAGCAGCAGGCTTAATCAAAACGAAACCACCTGAAAATTTACCCAATTGCTCATGAGGAACAGTGTTCTTCAATAAAGGAATCTGAAACAAATTTTTCTTAGCATCTTCGATACCTTTTGTGATAGCATCTGTTACTTCATTTGCTTTTCCTAATCCGTATCCAACGATACCTTTTCCATCTCCTACCACTACGATAGCTGAGAAGCTAAAACGGCGACCACCCTTTACCACTTTGGCAACACGGT
>JBILRJ010000397.1:0-2510 GCA_044372695.1 Spirosomataceae bacterium | reverse complement strand
ATATTGACAGTTATGCTGGATTGGCCAATTTGATGCCCAAATTCACTTTGATTTCAGGGATTGCCATTTTTGCCTCCCTGGGATTACCTGGTTTTTCTGGATTCATTGGTGAATTTTTTAGTTTAATGGGGGGATTCACAAGCAACCACTCTCAGGCTATTTGGGCAGTTTTAGGAGCTTTTGGTATCTTATTGGGTGCAGGATATTTTTTATGGACCTTTCAAAAAATCTATTTGGGAAAAGTTTATTTAAAAGATATTGAATGGCAAATGACCGATCTAACAAATTTAGAGGCGGCAAGTTTATATTCTTTGGGATTTTTAAGTATCTTGTTTGGCATTTGGCCAAACTTACTATTTGAAATAAGTCAAGCATTTAGTACGCAGTTCATCGCTATATTTCTTAAAATTGATTAAGTAATTTAAACCTATAATAACATGAAAAATAATTTCTCTAGAAGGGATATTTTAAAAAATTCCTTGGGACTAGCCTCGGTTGGAATGCTGAACACAAGCATGGAAAAAAGATTCCAAGAATCAGATCGTCAGGTTGGCGCTGATTTAAAAGGCAAAGTCAATCACTCGGCTTGCAGGTGGTGCTACGATAAAATTCCATTTGAAGAGTTGGTCGTAAATGCCAAAAGAATCGGATTGCAATCCATAGAATTAACTGGACCTGATGAGTGGGATATTTTGAAAAAACATGACATGACTGCTGCCATAGGTTGGGGAAAATACCCAGACGGCATGGGCTTACCTAACTTTTTCAACAAAGTCAAAAACCATGATTTATTGGTTCAATTTTATGAAGATTTGATTCCAAAGGCAGCTAAAGCAGGAGTTAAAAACTTGATCACTTTTTCGGGAAATCGAAACGGATTAAGTGATGAACAAGGCTTAATTAATTGCAAGATCGGCTTGCAAAGAATTATGAAAGTAGCCGAAAAACATGACGTTACCATTTCCATGGAATTATTGAATTCCAAGGTAAATCACAAAGACTATCAAGCAGATCATACAGAATGGGGGGCTGTTTTATGCGAAATGGTTGGTTCGGATAAATTCAAATTACTATATGACATTTATCACATGCAAATCATGGAAGGTGATGTAATTGCTACGATTAAAAAGAATTATCAATATATTTCACATTATCACACAGGCGGGGTTCCAGGCAGAAATGAAATTGATGAAACCCAAGAATTAAATTATTCAGCCATCATTAAATCAATTTATGATACTGGCTACAAAGGATTTATCGGGCAAGAATTCATTCCTGCAAAAGCCGATAAAATGGCCTCTTTGGAGCAAGCAGTGAAAATATGTGATATCTAAATAAATTAACTGATAATTTTACAACTAACTATCATTCAGATAGTTAAGTAGTTAATTTATCATTTTACTTATATTAAGTCAAAAAGCCATTTTAATGGCTTTTTTGATTTAACATAATTGGTTTATTTCGGGCAAATGTTAAACATACCTGCCCATTATGAAACGATACCTACACCTATTATGCTGCATCTTGTCTTTTTTTGAGACCCTTGCACAATGTCCTGAAATTACAAAACATCCCATTAACCAAACCGACTGTGAAGGCAATAGCATTCGCATGCTAGTAGAAAGTACAGGCGGAAATTATCAATGGGAAAAGAAAAGGCCCAATGACGCGGACTTTAAAACCATTGCCGGAGCTACTCGCGACAATTACCAAATTTATCCAACTGGAGGAGCCGAAAACCCCAATGGAACTTTGTACAGAGTGCGAGTAAATAAAAATGCTTGCGAAATCGTTTCAAACTCCGCAAGTATTACTTTGAATACCATAGAATCCATCATCAATCCCTTGATTTGTGAAAGAAGTAACTCCCAATTAAGAGTGGTGATTCCTGATCATATCCAAGCCAACATCAAAAGTTATCAATGGACTCGCTCCATCAATGGCGGTCCCTTTCAGGACATGACTGATGATGGTATTTTTTCAGGAACTAAAAACTCAGAACTTGTGATCCAGCAAGCACCTGCAAACATCGATGCTCATAAAATCAAAATCCGTGTCGAATTTAATGTTAGCCAGAACAACGACAATGAAGGTTCTTTGCAAAATTTAAATCAAACAGAAACTTGCCCGAGAACAAGCAATGAGGTAAGCATACAAATCAAAACATCTCCGATTCCAACACATAGCAGTTCATTATTCAAAGGCTGTTTAAATAGTCCCATTTCAGTAACCTCCAATGGATGTTACCCTTACACGACATTTTGGTACAATTCTTCCAATGAAAAAATAGCTGAAGGAGCCAAGTTTTCCTACTCATCCAATGAATTATCACCAAATACCTTTAAAGCGACATGTTATAAAAATGGATGTGAAAGTTTAGTCAGCAAGGGCACGAGTGCTCAAGCATATCCCATTCCATCTGCACCACAAAATGCAGGAACTCCAACATCGATAAAAGATGGAAGCAACCTTGTTTTCAAAGCGAGCGGAGGTACTAATAACATTTGGTA
>JBILRJ010000396.1:0-2520 GCA_044372695.1 Spirosomataceae bacterium | reverse complement strand
CCACCTTACTCATCGCTATCAACTTCATTAATATCATCTTTATTACCCTTGCCAATTATTTAACCGAACAAATCATGGGGCCAAGTTCTGTTGAATCCCTGGCCGTTACTTTGATCTTATTGTTTGGGGTCACCTTCGTCATCACCTTTTTTGGAGAACTGATTCCAAAGGTTTGGGCCCAACAAAACAACCTCAATTTTGCTGTTTTTTCAGCGCCAATACTATCATTTTTTTCCTTTATTTTTGCTCCTCTTTCCAAAATACTTCTTGGTATTTCAGGACTAATAGAGAAAAAAATCGAACGTAAATCTTACACCTTAACCAACCAAGAATTAAATCAAGCCTTAGAAATCACAACGGACGAAAACACCAGTGAACAAGAAAAAGACATTTTAAGAGGCATCCTGAATTTTGGTAATATTTCCGTAAAAGGTGTCATGAAGGCTAGAAGAGACATTGTCGCTTTTGATGCAACCATGGATTTTCATGAATTAATGGATAAAATCAATAAAAATGGATACTCAAGGGTTCCCATTTACAAGGAAACCATTGATAAAATTGAAGGGATTTTGTACATCAAAGATTTATTGGTTCACATCGAACAAGACGAACATTTCGAATGGATTTCTTTAGTTCATCAGCCCTATTTTGTTCCAGAAAACAAAAAAATCGATGATTTATTAGCTGATTTCCAGGAAAAACGCGTTCACATGGCAATCGTTGTCAACGAATATGGCGAAACTGAAGGCTTGGTGACCATGGAAGATATCATTGAAGAAATTGTGGGTGAAATAAATGATGAATTTGATGAAGAGGAAGCTGATTTCAAACGTCTAGAAGAAAATGTGTATTTATTTGAAGCAAAAACTTCGCTCAACGATTTTGCCAAAATTTTTGATTTAGATCCCACACATTTTGAAAAAGTCAAAGGGGAAAGTGAAACCTTAGGAGGATTATTGATCGAATTGTTCTCACGCATCCCCCATTCAGGAGAAGAAATTGATTTTCATCCGTTCAAATTTAAAATTCAATCGGTAGATACTCGCAGAATCAAAAAAATCAAAGTAACGCAAATGAAAAGTTCAGCCGAAACCACTGAAATTCATGGCTAAAATTCACTACATGTTTTATCGCTCTCTACTACTTTTTATTGCCAGTATTTTTTTGATGGGCTGCCCTTCAAGCCCGGAGCCAAGCCCTAAACCCCCAACTCCGGTAGATCCTGAATCCAGCTTCAACGATTACGTGGACAAAGGTTTTATCGAAAACGAACAGTTAGACGAGGCTTCAGGACTCATTGCTAGTCGGAAAAACCCAGGTTTTTTTTGGGCTCATAACGATTCCAATGATGCCAATCGATTGTTCTTTTTTGATTCCAATGGAAAAGGGAAAAAAGAGTTTTATCTAGCAAATACCACTAATCGCGATTGGGAAGATGTGAGCATTAGCACAGAATCCGACGGAAGCGCTACTGTCTATGTCGCTGATTTTGGCGACAATAATCTCTTGTATAAATCATATGCTATTTATTGGTTCAAGGAGCCCGTTGTTTCCCCCAATGGACCTCTAAATAATGAGATAAACGATGTTAAGCGGGTCAATTTTACTTTGCCAGATGGAGGAAGAGACATGGAATGTTTAATGGTTGATCAAAAAAGTAAAGACATTTACCTTGTTTCCAAAAGAGAAGATTTAAAAAGACTTTATCGGATAAGCGCAAACAATTTGAAAGACGGAGCCACAGTAACAGCTGAATTTATCAGCGAATTGAGCTTTTCCAATCCTTTTTCAAGTAATACATCTGTTAAAGAACTTTTTTATCTAACGGCTGGGGATATTTCCTCTGATAATCAAGAAATTATTATTCGCAATTACGGATATATTTATTACTGGAAACTGAAATCGGGAGAATCCATCCCAGATGCTTTAGCTCGACAAGCGAAGGTTGTTCCTTCCCGTTCCCGCTACTCATCAGCTGACGGACTCGGAGAGCCACAAGGAGAAGGCCTCGCCTTTGCCGCGGACGGATCAGGTTACTATAGCATTTCAGAATCAGCAGATATGCCCGGAGGCATTCATTTTTACTACTTTAAGAAAAAGTAAAAAGAGGCGGATTAGTTGTTAGTTATTAGTTATTAATGCGAATTAAGGGTTAAAAAACATTGGGTCATTCGTTATAAATATTTCATTTATGGCCAACGCTTAATCCTAACGAAAGATTTGAACGTAGCGGTAGGCGGAGCTTTGACAATGCGCATGGGCGATGTGCGTCAGGGTCAAAGAAAATAGCCGAGAGCGGAGGGCAAATCGCTCCGCTTGCGGATTCGTCTTGGATTAAGCTAAAGAAAAAAGTTTTTTTGTTTCTTTTTTTTCAAAAAAAGAAAGGCCTTAGAAAAAAAATTAGCCAATAAATTGCATTTCTGTCAAAGAAATAGGGAAATAGTAAATTTAAATTCGCTATTAAACATACGTTTAGAACTAACCCTAATGAAAATTTCAACTCTTAATTCTAATAACTAA
>JBILRJ010000086.1:0-9847 GCA_044372695.1 Spirosomataceae bacterium | reverse complement strand
GCGACTTCCTCCCCATTCCCTCGATTCTTTCGTTACATGATTGTAAACCAATACTTGACGACCATCTTTTAAAGTCACGGCGTCTGTTCCTGAATTGGGATTGGGCAAAGAAGTTGCTTTTAGATTCGACCAGGTTTTTCCTTGGTCACTTGAAAATGCTTCCAACACACTTCCGTTTTTACTGCGGCATAAGATTTGTAAACGGCCGTCAGCTAAAAATAAGACACTGGGTTGAATGGCCGAAAATTCTTTTCCATCGTTGATTGCTTCACTTCTAGACCAGGTTCTTCCTCCGTCTTTGGTCATTTCAAAATGAACTCTCCAGCCATTATCCTCCGAACTAGTTGGGCACAATAAGGTTCCATCTTTCAATAAAACTGGTTTATTTTTGATGGGACCTAAAATTCCTTCGGGTAAAACTTCTCCATTGGACCACGTTTTTCCCCCGTCGTTTGAGCGACGCATCATACCCCACCAATCTTTAGGAGTCGGACCTACTTTGTAAAATAACAACAATTCACCTTGGGGCATTTGAAACAAAACAGGGTTCCAAGTGGGATATCGGATGCCTTTATTTTGCACGCCGTTTGCTGCTTCGACGGGTGCTGTCCATTTTCCATTTTCTAATCTACTCACCCAAATGCCGACATCCTTGTTTCTTTCTTCCGTTCCTCCAAACCAAGCTGCGACTAATCCTTTGGGTGTTTCCTCAATGGTCGATGCATGACAAGAAGGAAAAGGAGCCGTTTCATAAATAAACTCGGATTTTTGTATTTGCGCAAAAGCAAAATTACTCAGCACCAAAAGTGCGATGATAAAGCGTATTTTCATGATTTAATAGGTTCAAAATTTGCGTTAATTTAAGGTTTTTGTTTGACTTTTTTGTTTGATCAAAAAAAATATTTGTCATTTTTTGTAAAAGTAAAATTGAAGAACCTATCAAACGACCGAAAATGTGCTATCAACTATTTTCCGTATTCCTCATTGTGTGTGAATGTACACCTGAAAAAAAACAGTAGATTATTCTTTCCAATGCACATTAAAATTTCAGAAATTGGGAGATTTAGTAGTTTTTATGAAAGGCAAATGATTTTTTCTTCCTAATTTGTGTTTTTAAAAACCTGTTTAATTATAAAAATCATATAAAATGTTTAATAAAATATCGCTAAGCTTTATTTTGCTGATCGTTGCTTTAGGTTCAATTAGCTTTTTTCAACCTCTCGCACCCAAAACTCTCCCCATCCGTTTAAATGCTCGCATTGCTTTGGTGGGGGGTAATTTAGGCTCTCGAATGATTAATTACGATCATTTTGAAACTGAATTACATTTACGTTATCCAGACAATAATCTACAAGTTCGAAATTTATGTGATGGTGGAGATACACCAGGATTTCGACCTCATTCAGCGAGAAATCAACCATGGGCCTTTCCAGGTGCTGGTAAATTTCAAGATGAATTTGCGAATCCCTCTGGAAGTGAAGGCCATTTGGAAACCCACGATGAATGGTTGGCACGTCTAAAAACAGATGTTGTGATTGGCTTTTTTGGTTATAGTGAATCCTATGAAGGGAAAGCACGTGTAGCGAATTACAAAGCGGAATTAAGCGCTTTTATCCAACATACTTTAGCTCAAAAATACAATGGAGTTTCGGCTCCTAAGTTGGCCTTGGTTTCTCCGATTGCCTTTGAAGATTTGACATCACTGTACGATTTACCCAATGGAACTGAGCAAAATGCCAATCTATTATTATACACCCAAGCCATGAAAGAGGTTTGTGCAAAACATGGAGTATTGTTTATCAATGCCTTCACTGCCTCTCAAAAATGGTACGCAGAAAATGCAGAACCTTTGACCATCGATGGATTTCAATTGAACGATTTGGGTTATCAAAAACTTGCATTACTCTTATCAGATCAAGTTTTTGGAAAGAAAAATACAAGCCTTGAAGCTAAACGCAAATCGGTTTATGATGCCGTTGCAGAAAAAAACTGGATGTGGCACACGGATTTTAAAATTCCGAATGGAGTACACGTTTATGGCCGTCGATACAATCCTTTTGGACCTGATAATTATCCGGCTGAAATTGAGAAAATTCGACAAATGACTGAAAATCGCGAAAAGGCTATTCAAGCGGTTTTACATGGTAATGGCTTTGATTTAGCCGCTGCAGATGCAAAAACGCGTAAACTAGATCCCGTAAAAACCAATTTTAATCCAGATAAAAATGGAAGTCTAAAATATTTGTACGGGCAAGAAGCACTCAAGGCTGTCAAAGTCGCTCCGGGTTATCAAATTGAATTGTTTGCTTCAGAGGCTGAATTCCCTAATTTGGCGAAACCTGTTCAAATGACTTTTGATAACAAAGGTCGTTTATGGGTAGTTTGTATGCCTTCTTATCCGCATTACAAACCAGGAGATCCGAAACCCAATGATAAGATCATCATTTTAGAAGACACGAATAAGGATGGAAAGGCAGACAAAGAGACTGTTTTTGCTGAGGGTTTACATGTTCCCGTTGGAATGGAAATTGCACATGATGGAGTTTATGTTTCTCAAGGAACCAATTTAGTGTTTTTAAGAGATACCAATGGTGATGACCATGCAGACACCAAAGAAGTAATTTTAAGTGGTTTTGATGACCATGATACACACCACGAAATCTCTGCATTTGTGACGGATGAATCTGGCGCTATTTACATGGGCGAAGGGGTATTTTTACACACCAATGTGGAAACTCCTTACGGTACCGTTCGTGCTACCAATGGAGGTTTTATGCGTTACAATCCTGCCAGAAAACATTTGGAAAGAGTGGCACAATTATCTATTCCAAATCCATGGGGAATTGCATTTGACAAATGGGGACAGAATTTCTTTGCTGAAACTTCTGGTCCGGATGTCCGTTGGATGATGCCAGGATCTACCAAAAATAGATACGGCCAAACAGGTCATAAGTCCTTTACTTTAGTGGAGGAAAAACACTTGGTTCGTCCTACTTCTGGATTGGAATTTGTGTACAGCAGACATTTTCCTGATGAAGTACAAGGTGATTTTTTAATCAACAATACCATTGGCTTTTTGGGAATGAAGCAACATACACTCACAGATGATGGAACCGGTTATAAGACCAAGCATCGTCAAGATTTGATTGTTGGGGAAGATCGGAACTTCCGTCCTGTGGACATGGAGTTTGCGCCAGATGGTTCATTGTTCGTCATCGATTGGCATAATATTTTGATTGGACACATGCAACACAATGCCAGAGATCCATTGAGAGATCACACACATGGTAGAGTCTATCGAATCACTTACCCTTCTCGTCCATTGGTTCAACCAGCGAAAGTATATGGCGCCTCCATTGATGAATTATTAGATAATTTAAAATTGCCTGAATATCGCACTCGTTACCGGGTAAGAAGAGAATTAAGAGGAAGAAATGCCAAAGAGGTATTGCCTAAAATTACCAATTGGGTTGCACGTTTAGATACCAAAGACCCCGATTATGAGCACCATGTTTTAGAAGCTCTTTGGGTATCGTGGGGTTTGAACAAAGTGGATCAAAAATTATTGAATCAATTACTGAATGCCAAGGATTACCATGTGAGAGCCGCCGCCGTCCGAGTATTGCGCTACACGGGTCATCAAGTCGCTAATCAATCAACACTTTTAGCTAAAGCAGCGGAAGATGAACATGGAAGAGTTCGCATGGAATCTTTTGTTGCCGCTTCATGGTTGCCTGCAGAAAAGGCTTTACCCATTTTGGATTTAGCTAAAAAGCATCCATTAGACGCATGGATGAAAGATCCGCATGAAATTGCCGTGGCACATGCCGCTGGAAAAAATGTTCCCAAAAAGAAGGAAGCTAAACTTGAAACAGATTTATTGGGCAATGATCTTGTGATGTTCAAAGAGGGTCAAAAATTATTTGCCAAGGATGGATATTGCAATACTTGTCACCAAACCAACGGAAAAGGCTTAGTATCCTCTGGATTCCCACCTTTGGCAGGTTCCAATTGGGTGACAGGGAATGAAGATCGACTGATCAAATTGGTCTTGAAAGGTTTGATGGGTCCTTTGGAGGTCTCTGGGGTAAAATATCCGGGTCAGGTTCCTATGACACCCTACGGAGGCTTGATGAACGACAAAGAAATTGCCGCTGTGTTGACTTACGTTCGGAATGCATTTGGGAATAAAGCTTCTGTCATTCGACCTGAAAAGGTGAAAGCGGTAAGAGCCTCGGTGGCAGCTAAAAAAGATCTTTATAATGTTTCTGAATTGTTACAATTACATCCTTTAGAAAAATAATGAAAAATTACATCCGACTATTTTTGAGTTTTTGTTTGGTTTTTATCTTCGTTCAAACAGGTTTTTCACAGAAAAAATCCGATAAAAAACCCTTGATTGTATTTGTCTGTGGAGATCATGAGTACAGTGGGGAAGAAACTTTGCCGCTTCTAGCCAAGACCTTGGAGGCGGAATATGGTTTTCGAACAAAAATTCTTAAATCCTTCCCAGATCAAAATGCGGAAAAGAATATTCCTGGATTAGAGATCTTGAAAGAAGCGGATTTAGCCGTTTTCTTTTTAAGATGGAGATTATTACCAGCTGATCAAGTCGCTCACATGGAGGCTTATTTGAGATCGGGAAAACCGATGATGGGATTCAGAACCAGTACCCATTCTTTTAATTATCCCAAAGGGGATCCTTTGGAATCTTATAACGGATTTGCGGAAAGAGCATTTGGTGCGCCTCCGGGATGGGGCGGTGTTGCAAAACATACCCACTATGGTCACAACGCCAGCACAGATGCCCGAATCATTGCGGAAAAAGCTAGTCATCCCATTTTAACAGGTGTGGATCCAACCTTTCATGTTCGTTCTTGGTTGTACCGAGTATTACCGGATTACCCCAAAAAAGGGGCTGATTGGTTAATGATGGGCAAGGCAGTTAATCCAGATAAAGTTGCGGAGGATCAACCTATCGCATGGACATGGGAAAACGAGTACAAAGGAAAAGTGTTTTTTACCACCATGGGTCATCCAGAGGATTTTTTAGTAGAATCTTTTCAGCGATTGATTGTCAATGCCATTCATTGGGAATTGGGTAAAAAAGTGCCTAAGAATTGGAAAGGAAAATTAGATATCAATGTTCCATACAGAGGAATGGTTAGTTCAAAATAATAGATTAAAGCGAATACAATGAAATATCAGATTGCAATGAATACCCTCGTTTATGGACCAGATATGAACGAGTCGATTATCCAACATTTGGCTTACATCAAAGAAGTGGGTTATGAAGGAGTTGAGATACCTATTTTTAATACGGATTTAGCCTATTGGAAACCTTGGAAAGAAGAAATTGACCGATTGGGTCTGACTGTATTTACGGTAACTTTTTTGGGTGCTGATATGAATACGATTTCATCTGATCCAGCGGTGCGTCAAAATGGAATAGATTTCTTGAAAAAAGCGGTTGATGTAACGGCTTATTTGGGAGCGACTTGGTTATCTGGACCTTATCATTCCGCGCTCGGAGTATTTTCAGGTGCTGCACCTACTCAACAAGAATTGGATTGGTCCAAGGAAAGTATGTTGGCTGTTGCCTCACATGCTCAAGAGAAGAACGTTATTTTAGGTTTGGAGTATTTGAATCGTTTTGAGAATTATGTGGTTAGTTCAGCGGATCAATTACACAGTCTTGTTAAAGCCATCAATCATCCCAATGTGAAAATCATGTTTGATACCTTTCATGCACACATTGAAGAATTCAATACAGGAGATGCCATGGTTCGTATCGCTGATGAAGTCGGCCATATGCAATTGTCTGAAAGTACCAGAGCAACCTTAGGAGAAGGCCAAGTGCATTGGGACAATGTATTTGAAGGATTGGAGCGAATGAATTATCAAGGTTGGTTAGTGGTGGAGGCATTTACGCCTTTGTTACCGGCGGCCTGTATTTGGAGAAAAAATTATACAACAGAAGCAGAATTAGTCCTAAAAAGTTATCAGCA
Organism: Spirosomataceae bacterium; assembly: GCA_044372695.1. Classification (GTDB taxonomy): domain Bacteria; phylum Bacteroidota; class Bacteroidia; order Cytophagales; family Spirosomataceae; genus Aquirufa. The sequence continues at coordinate 3,839 of JBILRJ010000086.1, read as the reverse complement.
CATTCAAAAATATTTAAATAAATAAGCCATGAAATTTCGATTATTGACCATAGTATTGATGTTTCTTCAACTTTCAACGTTTGGACAAACAAAAAAAAGTACTCCAGAATCTGCTTTGAAAGATTACATCCAAAATGGGGATAAAAATTATCAATGGCAGTTGAAAGACTCCACTGTAATAGGTTCTGTGATGGCTTATCATTTATTGTTGACTTCTCAAAAATGGCATGATATTACATGGCGACACCAATTAACGGTATTTGTTCCCAAAGATCGGAAATATCAAGATGCTTTGTTTTTTATCACGGGTGGTTCCAATAAAGATGAACAACCTAATTGGAACAAGGAGGATGGTTTATGGCCAGCTTTATCTGCTTTGGCAGCTAAAAATAAATCGATTGTTTCCTTGATTCGACAAGTACCTAATCAACCGATTTTTGATGGTCGGGTAGAAGATGAAATCATTTCATATACGTTGCATAAATACAAAGAAACCAAAGATCATACATGGCCTTTGTTATTTCCGATGGTGAAATCTGCGGTCCGTGGCATGGATGCAGTGCAAGAGTTTGTTAAGAAAAAAGTAGATTTTTCTGTCAACAATTTTGTTGTATCAGGTGCTTCTAAACGGGGTTGGACCTCTTGGTTATCCTCTGCTATCGATGACCAGCGCGTTAAGGCGATCGCTCCGATGGTCATTGATATGTTGAATATGCCGGCTACATTTAAACAGCAACTTGCTCACTATGGGGAATATAGCATTGAAATTGAAGATTATGTTAAATTAGGGATTCCGCAAGGAGCTGGTACACCCGATGGCCAGGCCATAACTACCATGATAGACCCTTATTCTTATCGTGCTAAATACACGATTCCCAAAATGATTTTCATTGGCACCAATGATCCTTATTGGACGGTAGATGCAACCAAACTTTATTACAACGATATTCCAGGAAAAAACTTGCTACATTATGTTCCTAATGCTGGGCATGATTTAGCGGGAGGAAAACAAGCTTTTGAAGCTTTGAGTGGATTTTTTGCGAATGTTGTGCAAGGGAAAGAATTGCCTTTGCCCATTTGGACGATCATTTCTGGTAAAAAATCTGCGGAGTTGTCGGTGAAGGCTCTTAGCCAAGATTTTGTAGAAGCTACCTTGTGGTACACCACTTCGGCTGATCGTGATTTTAGAAATAATCTTTGGTTGAGTAAGCGAGTGAAGGTGACGGATTTGAATGACATTAAAATTCAACAAGAATATCCGAAAAAAGGGTATTCTGCCTTTTATCTGGACTTAAAATACAAAGATCCGAGTGGAGGAAATTATTCTACAGCCACACGGATTTATGTCTTAGACGGAGAGAAGGTGCTTTAATCAGTTAGGAGGTAATAGGTTATAGGTAAAAGGTAATAGGTAGTAGGTAAGAGGTAATAGGTAATAGGACTTCTCCATTGAAATTACCTTTTAATATTAATTTTGAGTGAACACTCTTCTAGCCCTCATACCTTTTATTACTTATTACCTTTTACCTCTTACCTATTACCTACTACCTCTTACCTATCACCTCTCTACTCTTATTTTTTCAATTGATCCAAAGTAAAAAGAAATTCGCTGGCATTGACTAAGGTATGTACCAAAGCCGCATAGAAAACATTCTTTGTTTTGAGGTAGGTGTACCCGTATGCCCAGCCTGCCACACTGGCCAATCCGACAAATAAAATGGAACCTGCATGAAAATGCACCAATCCAAAGAAAATGCTGGTAATGGCTAAGGCAGTATAACTTCCTGCTGGAGCAATTGTCTTACTTTCGAAATAATAGGCAGCCATAAATATGACCGTGCAAATCAAAGCTGGAAACCAAAAAATGGGTGGTTCAAGAGCGTAGCCCACCACTAAGCTTAGAATAAAAAAAAGACCAAAGCCAATGATCCAATAATTTTTCCATTGTTTCGAAAAATCCATTCGTTGGAACAATATGTTTTGAATCAATCCTCGGAAAAATAACTCCTCCATTAAGGCAGTTCCAAAATAGATTCTGATCAGTTCCAAAATAGAAATGGAAATTAAAGTCAAGCTCAAAGGGGCAAAAGGTTGGGCCAGGTTGAAATCATATATGAACCCAATGATGTAAACAAATCCAATGAACAACAACCATGAAATGATTGAATAAATGGTGTTGTATGTATTTAAGACCAATGTAAATCCAACATCTTTTAGTTTGCGAACATAAATAAACGAATAAGCTGCTCCCAAAATTAAACTGAATTTTTGTACCGAACCAAAACCTGAACCTTCTACAGGAAGGTTAGAATTACCATTGAATTTAATCACCGTTGATGGAATTAGGATCAATAATACTACCATCAAATCAGACCATCGACTTTCTGTGGTAGGGAAGGCCAAGAAATATAAAGTGGGAAACAAAAACAAAAACATGTGCAAGCTTGAGCTACCTTTAAACGGGGTTCCTCCATGGAGAAATAAAAAGGAATAGAAAATGATCAGAATAAAAATGGGGAAGATGAGGTAGCGCTCTTTTTTCGAGTCCAAAAATAGTTGAGCCTTTTGAATCACCCATTGATTCCCTAAATAAAATGTCGTGCCGAGTAACAGGAGTAAATATCCAGTAGAAAGAATTAATTCGTTGCTTGGGATATTGTAATTCGCTAAAACAAAAGTTAAAGCAAATATGATAGTTATCGAAAGGTTTGTTGTTGTTTTTTTTAGAAGTGATTCCATGTAAACGGCTTGATTTTTTTGGGCTGTAAAAGTAAATTTAACGATTGTTTAAAGGCCAAATAAACTGATTTTTTTTGAAAAATGGGCATACTAAATCTATTTTCAAAAATTACATAGTTTTTTATTTTTCATTTTTTTCAGAAAAACTTTCACTATCCTATGTTAATTAAGGATAGTTTAGTAGGAATGCTTTGATAAAATTACATCGTGTAAAGAGTAGTTAGTTCTTTTTGCGGAATGATTATTGTTAACCTTTAAACCTATTTCTATGAAAAACAAATTTGACTATTTCCAAAAAGGGAATCAGATTGTCGCTATGCTGACAATCATGATTTTCTTTTTCACCTCTGCGGTTTTTGCCCAGCAACAAACCTTAAAAGGAAAAGTGAGCAGCTCATCGGGTGAGTCGCTGATTGGTGCTACGGTATCGGTGGTTGGAACCACTCGCGGTGCTTCTACCGATTCAGAAGGTAATTACAAAATCGAGGCTAAATCAGGCGATAATCTTCGTTTTAGTTCGGTGGGTTATGGAACAAAGAATATTGTTTACACAGGCCAAGCTACTTTGAACGTGACATTGGATGCCGATGACAAAACCTTGAATGAAGTTGTTGTTGTTGGTTACGGTTCTCAATCGAAAAAAGAAATTACAGGTTCTGTACAAACCATTGGTTACAAACAATTACAAGATTTACCCGTTACTCAAATTGGTCAAAAATTACAAGGTCAATTAGCGGGAGTTCAAATTAACCAAACCACTGGTCAACCAGGTAAGGGTATGAACATTCGTGTCCGTGGTCAATTGTCCGTTTCAGCAGGTTCAGATCCATTGTACGTAGTAGATGGTTTTCCTATTACAGGAACTATCGGAGCGATGAATCCAGATGAAATTGAAGATATTTCAGTATTAAAAGATGCGGCTTCAACTTCCTTATACGGTTCACGTGCGGCGAATGGTGTGGTTTTGATTACCACTAAAAAAGGAAAAGGAAGAGGAACAGACGTTAGTTTCAACGTTTTTACTGGAATTCAACAAGTTCCGATGAAAGGACGTGTGGAGATGATGAATGCTGTTCAGTTTGCACAATTCAAGAAAGAAT
>JBILRJ010000395.1:0-2539 GCA_044372695.1 Spirosomataceae bacterium | reverse complement strand
CATTCTTGACCCCGAATATGCCGAAAAAGTGGATGAAAAAAATCCACAGCGCATCATGCGCGCTTTAGAAGTTTGTTTATCGACCGGTTCTACCTACACCAGTTTTCGAAAAAAAGGACAGGTAGAACGGCCCTTTCAGATCAAAGCCATTTGTTTGGACCGTCCGAGGGAGGAATTGTACCAACGCATTGATGAGCGGATGGATCAAATGCTTGCGAACGGATTAGTTGAGGAGGCCAAAGCTTTTGAAGACAAACAGCATTTGTATGCTTTGAAAACTTTGGGGTATAAAGAGGTTTATGGATTCCTCCGAGGAGAATACGATGAAGCGGAAATGATCCGATTATTGAAACGTAATTCAAGGCATTATGCCAAAAAGCAATTGACCTGGTTCCGTCATCAAGGGGATTTTGAGTGGGTGGATTTGAGTCTTCAAAAAGGCTAAAGCTCGTTTTTCATCAATTTCATGTCTATTTTTTGCAGAAGTTGAATGTTTTTGGCTTCCAACCTAGCCATGTCTAATTCGTAATTTTTTTGTGCTTCAAGCCAATAATTGGCATCTATTTTTAAGGTTTTTTCTAACGCAAGGGCTAAATTGGCATGGATGCCCCTTTTTCCTTTAATGATTTCATTGAGTTGGCTTCGATTGATATCAATCAACTTGGCAAAATCTATTTGGTTATAGCCATTGGCAACTATTTCATCCAAAAGTATGGACCCTGGATGTGTCGCATAGGCTGGAATTAATTGGTCAGTTGTTTTCATTGTCTAATCTGTTAAATGGCCATCAAAGTTAATTGATTGTTCACGAATTTGCGAACAAATGTTTAAGTGAGAAACCTCTCTCATTTTCTCTCTTCTCTTTTCCCGTCTTCTCTCTTCTCTTTTCCCGTCTTCTCTCTTCTCTTTTCCCGTCTTCTCTCTTCTCTTTTCCCGTGTCTTCTCTCTTCTCTTTTCCCGTGTCTTCTCTCTTCTCTTTTCCCGTCTTCTCTCTTCTCTTTTCCCGTCTTCTCTCTTCTCTTTTCCCGTCTTCCCTCTTCTCTTTTCCCGTCTTCTCTCTTCTCTTTTCCCGTCTTCTCTCTTCTCTTTTCCCGTCTTCTCTCTTCTCTTTTCCCGTCTTCTCTCTTCTTCCAAAAACTAATACCTAAAATCTAAAAACTATTTTAATATCTTTGAGCAAATTATAACATCTAACCATTAATTGCGCATACGAGTCCGATTCGGACAGCCCTGTTTTTGGTAGGTGATGATTTCAAAAAAGAGAATTGGGAGATTGATAACATTTAAATATGCATAAATTGAAACTATCCTTATAGTCATTTGCTGGTATTTAGGAAGGTTTGCATCAATCTTAAACAAGTGTTAGTTGAGGTTATGACGACAGTTGACGACATAAAAAAAGACCGATCATTTCTGATAGGTCTTAAATCTTTAACTTGGTTACGTTATCCGAAGACAAGAGGCTTGACCAAGCATCACACCACAAAATTAACTATATTTTTGAATTTATATAGAGAAAAATGAAATTTCAGGACTTTAGACAATATTTTTCGGAAGCAAGAGTCAATCGCTATTTACTTGCGACAAGTAATTCGAAAAATAGGGCGATTAAACTATATAAAGCTAATTTAAAAACCTCACAAGCATTTCATCCATTAATTGGGGTTTTCGAAGTCATTTTGCGAAATAGGCTCAATGACATTTTAGCCAATCATTTTGGAGACACAGACTGGATAATAAATCAGAAAACTGGATTTATGTCAGACTCTTCATTAAGATATACCTACAAACGAACTGGACTGCAAAAAACGAATGATTTTCTGAAGAGAGAAATCAGTAGAGCAGAAAAGCGGCTTCAAAAAGCTAATACACCAATTACAAGTGGTAAAATAATTGCAGAGCAAACCTTAGGTTTTTGGACTGACTTATTTGAAGTTCACCATTATCGTTTATTAAGGGGTAAACCCATACAAATATTTCACTCATTACCGGCGGGACACGGTCGAAAAGAAGTAAATGACGCAATGAATAAAGTTAGGCGTTTCAGGAATCGGATCAACCATAATGAACCCATTTGTTTTAAAGGTAATTACATTGATTTTACTGAAACCTTAGAAGTTTATCAATCCTTAACCAACTTGTTAACTTGGATTGACCCCGAAATCATCAAGTTGATTTCTGACATTGACAAAGTGAAAAAGACGATTTCCAAAATGATTTAATTAATAGTTTCCTATCCCATTGTAATTGACCTACAAGTTCAATTCATAGTACACACTCGGCACAGCCGAGCGCGTTTTATTGTACTTCAGAAACTTTTACATCTTACTTCATACATCATTTTCTCTCCCCGTTTTCTCTCTTCTTCCAAAAACTAATACCTAAAATCTAAAAACTATTTTAATATCTTTTAGCAAATTATATCATCTAACCATTAGTAGCGCACAAAGGCCGATTCGGACTGCCCTATTTTTTGGTGGGTGATGATTTCAAAAAAGAGCATGGTTTTTCAAATAGGTTAATGACCAAAAGCGTTTGT
>JBILRJ010000394.1:0-2544 GCA_044372695.1 Spirosomataceae bacterium | reverse complement strand
AAGATGGTTTCAGATTTCTCTTCATTATTTAATTCACAATAATTTACATGTTTCGTAAACTTCAAAAATTAATCTTACAAAAAAATTACCCATTTAATATGTCTTTCATTTGACCACGAAGGTTAAAACCACTACTCCCACCAAATTCCGCTTCCATTAAACCTTCTGCCAAATCGTTTAGATAATTTTCCAATCCGCCGAATTGTTCATTGATCTCATGTTCAGAATAATTAGTTGGCCTTACTGTACCTGCCTCCCATTTACGGTCTTTGTAATACTTATATAAATCAAAAATTTTACCATCCTTGTCTATTAAATTATCGACAACACCATTAAATGGTATGATAAATTTTCTATTTCCAATTCTGCCACAAATATTTTCCGCATTTTCTCTATTGATAAACACATTAATTTTTCCTATTTCCTTTTGATACTCATCTGGTTTGGTTTTATCAGGACCAATCATTTTGAAGGTCATTGCAATTTCACCATTTTCAGCCACATTACCGGTTTCTCCATAGATGATACTATCTTGTTTGTAATTATTTCCCAGTCCCATTGCCACATCCAAAGGAATATTGAAAAGAATGAAAGAATTTTCATCCACGCTCGACTCAATCGAACCCGAATAGCTACGGTAAATTTCTTTGTAAAAATAAAATCCTTTTCGTAAATAAGATCTAATTTCGCCGATGTCTTCATAAAAATCATCTTTGTAATTTTTATAAGAATCTTCTGCCGTTAAAATTGCAATTGTTTTTATGGATGGGCGAAGTTCCCTCATTTTTATGGCGGCTTTAGAATATTTGGATTCTTCAACCTCACCTATATTTTCATTTATAAGTTTTTCAAACTTATTCATTAGATTTCTCATTTCGTTTACATCACTCATATCAATTTGTTTTATTTTATAAATATTCCTAATTTTTAATAAAAAATGGATTTACGGACAAAGATTAATGGTCTTAATCCTTATTCTAATTGAAGAAAGGTATTATACGCACTGTATATTAAATATTCAATTAAAACAGGATTAGTCACGCTAACTGGATGGCTATGTACTATTAATGATTTCTTCATTAGGCTGTAACTTTGTGGGAAGACTTAATCAAAAGATTCAAAGTAATACGCTTCATCTGCGTCTTGCACAAGTTGACCGTCTTCGTCAATATAGCCCCATAATTCACCAATCCGACCTTTATAAAAATCGTCTTCGTCTAATTCGACTTCATCAAAAATAGCGTCTGTAAATTCGCCATTTGCAGAAATCAAACCTGTTTTATCACCAATCTCATACACCCCAACACCATTCATAAACATAAAGCCGTTGTTAATATAAATTTTGTCACAAACCAAAGGTAAAATCCACTCTTTGCTTACTATATTCATTACGCCCCATTTGTCACCTTTTAGGAAGGAGGTAATGGTATTTGGGTAGCCGATAAAATCATATACTGGCTCAACAAACCAAACGCCTTCGCCGCCATCTACGGTAATAATGCCCCACTTATCGTTTAATTTGGTTACAACGCGATCTCCAGTTTTTATGTCATGACCTGACATCATTTGAAAATCCTCAAAGTTTGGCTGCAATAGCGGCTCTCCGATACAATTCACTAATCCATATTTTCCATTTTTTTCTACTAATTCTGTAGACCAATCGTAGGCATTTAAAAAATCTAAATCTAAATCTTCGTCATTTTCATTAAAGATTGCATACTGCTCTTTAGAAGGTTTGGGTAATTGATCGTTTTCCATGTTTTTTGTTTTTATAATTTTATTATCAATGTATTTTAATCGGAACTGTTATTTCAGTGAATTATAGCTTGTTTTCTAACCTAAACATTCCCTCGAGCAAAAAGCACATGGCCATAGTGTCTAATTCGCAATAGCGAAGTAATGCTCTTTTAAGTGCCAATCTAAGCTCCTCCGGAATATGTGTGTACTGTAAGTATGAATAAGCAGTTAGGGCTGCTCCACCATCGCCTATTCCATCCAAATTATCAAAATAGCCATCTAAATCGTCAGTGTCGTATTTTTCAAAGATTTTAGGCAAAGTTTTATAAGGGTCGTTGTGATAAGAAGGATCTATCCATTGATGATCATCGAAATTCAAACTTTTCACAGCTAATGATTTACCATAAATGCCTTTTTTACCATACTTTTCTTTTAAATACGGAACATCGTTGATGATAGAAGGTAAAACGAACTTAAGTCCAACTTTTCCATTTGAATAGGGTGAGTAATAAAAACTTTTAACTATCTCATATAAATCTACCATGTCTCTATCACCAAACATCTCGTTTTTTCCATCCGGTTTATGTCGGGTAATTGACGAAATAAAAGATAATAATTCGTTTTTTTCTGGTTCAGCGACCTCAAGCTCACCTGATACAATTTGACCATGAATCATCCTTAAATAAGTATTCTCGTGGTTGTGGTACCTAAAAATGGTTCCTTCATTTTTAGAAAGAGATTGTTTTAGTGTTCTGATAAATTCCAAATTAGGAAACACGCCTTTTTCAAAATTAATATATTCGCCCA
>JBILRJ010000085.1:0-10012 GCA_044372695.1 Spirosomataceae bacterium | reverse complement strand
CCTGGTCTTGGAGCAACCTCATCTGGTCGATGAGATAACCCCTAAGGGCGTTTATGTACATGAAACTGATGAGGTAGTGGTTTTTTAGCAGCTCCTGGTTGGTCTCCTCTTGCGAGCTCAGGCAAGTGATGGGAATCTTGAATCGCTTGATCTGGCTAGCAACAACGGTCTCCAACTCCATCAACCCACCTTCGACTGAATCGAAGCGGTCGATGATCTTAATGGGAATGAGGATGTTCGCAACATCCTCGATGATGACTCCTTCCCTGGTGATGTAGTCCATTTTCTGCGTCTGGTGGTTCGGTCTGATCGACATCTATTACCTCCTTTGCTTGTGCAGAACCTAACCGTAAGGGCTCTATTCTACAAGAACCCTTATTTTTTCCGGACCCCTTGTGTTTGACTAGGAACCGGAAAAACACGATGGCATCAACTCCTTCCCGTAGAATGGCACAACACAATCACACAACAGCGACATGTCGTGCCTCTACACATAGCTGTTCCGACAATACTTTTTAAAAATTATTTTTGAAAAATGGTAAAAAAAATAGGGTTCTGGTATTTCTATGTACCCGCACCTTCACTCCACTAATAGATGCGGCGCTATCGTGCGCAGAAAAGTGCGGTTTTTTAGATGCCGCACTAGCGCAGTTGCGCACTAGTGCGGTAGTTTATTCTTAAAAGATTAAATCTGTGTCCATCCGTGCGGTTCCATGACCGCCTCCACATCGTGGACTGTATCCACAGTGGTAATGTTTTCATCATTCTCATTTTTACCTTTATTCAAAGCGAGCACTTGCTTGTCCAAGTAGAGGGAGTAGCCAATGGCGATCCCTAGGTAGGATTTACCCTCGGTCTTGCTGACGAGGAGTTTGTCTCCGAGCGAGGAGGCAATCCTCACAGCCCAGGGGAGATTGTCATCACTCTTGGTGATGTTTCCGGGGTATTCGCTGAGGAGCAGTGCCACATTTAGATCTTTTGTGCTCTCCTTCATTTGGTCGATTCCGTTGAAGCCGATGACGGTGAGAAGGGAATCTTTGTCGACCTTGCTCATGACCTGTTGGTTCGCCTCGTTATTGAGGACGGTGATGATGCCGTATCGCTTCGAGAGCGATTTTGCGAACGTATTAATTTGACCGAGCAGTTTTTTGTTTGGTTGATCGTGGGCCAGCATGGTGAGGTTCTTGCGTTGCGATAGCGCTTTGAGATTCCCGTAATAGAACAAGACGAATGGTGGCTTGTAAGATTTCTTTAAGGCTTCGGGGTAGTCGTCATCGATAATGGCGCACACCTTGCTCTTGATGCTCGATACGACTTCGTTGACGGTTGGCTCGTCCACGAGTTCCTTGTTTTTGATGGCCTCGTAGATGCGGTTCCAATCCCCTTGATACTTCGTGGCTAGGTAGACGATGATGTCCCTGCCCTTGATTTGTTTTTCCATAATTCTCCTTAGTTTGGCTTCGCTTCATTGAGCGTAAGCTTCTCGTTGATCTTGACGTCCTTCACAAAGCGGCAGAGCCGGTTGGGCATCTTTGCCCCCTTGTTAGAGACGTAGTTCTTGAATCCCATGCCGACCTTGACCCTGACGCTGACCTTCTCAGGCAGCATGTAGGTTTGGTTGGTGAGCGGCGATGAGATCACGAACGATTTCTTTGCCTTCGGCGTGATCGTGAGGTAGTTTTTCTTAACCACACGGTAGCCGCGCTTGACATAGTTCATCGTGGTCTTCTGTTCCATTTCGATGACCTCGATGATCTGGGATGGAGCCATACCCATCCTGGTTGCCACAACCTTGGCGATGGTGAGCTGGTCGACTGATTTGATTCGTTTCATTAGTACTCCTCCGCGAGTAGCATGGTGCTGTGTGTGATGTCGTCGATGATGTAGACCTTGAATGCGTTGTCCCGATTGGGGTCCTGGAACTCGGAAATGAATTCCGGTCCCAGTGTGTGATTCTTGGAGTAGGGGGGTACCTCTTGAAAGTGTTTAATAGAGATGGTGTTTTTCCCGATTGCGACGTCGAACACTTGGAGGTAGTCCTTGGGTGTGTCGGTCGCAATAAAGTTATCGAGGATGTCCCAGAGCTTCATCACGAACCTTCTTGGTAGTTGTTCAGAGATACCTTTGGTGATGTGGCGTTTGAAGATGTCGAATGTGTAGTTTGGATTTTGTTCCATAATGTCCTCCTATCGTATGGGTGTAATCGAAACAAACAGTGCAGGCAGGTCGTCGCTCAGTGAGGCGAACGACTCGAACTCGCCTGTTTCCTGGTCGTATGTATTGGTGATGATGATCTCTGAGCCTTGCTCCTTGGCCACCTTGGCGAGGTAGGGCAATGCCTTCTCGAACAACCAGATGAAGGTTTCCTTTAAGTAGTAATCCTTCTCCGATACGAGACTGCCGTTTTCACTCTTGAACTCAATGATGTCAGATGCGTATTGGACCCTGTGATGACCTTTTGAATACGGATTTTCCAACGGCTCGATTGATATCGATTCAGACTCCATGTACTTCGTTTGAAAAGTTGCCTGATAGATTTTGATCGTTGTGGTGCCATTCTCCACGGCGATGATGATCGCTCCATTGAGCTCGATGAGCTCGCGGATGTTATTGTCCATCAGAACTCTCCCTCTGAGTCATCGTCGCTGACCCTGATGCGCCCGATCTTTTGGCCGCTGTTGAAGAATTGCTTCTCCGTGGCGATCTGCTTGTTGCCGTGCTGGTCAATTAGCACAAGCTTTCGCTGGACGTATCCGGAGAGCTCATGGCCCTTCGCACCGAACCTCATCGATTGGGCGAGATTGCCCTGAAAGAAGATGACGTTGGGCTGATGTGGCCCCGGTGGTTGGTGCGGGTTCCCTCGGTAGGGGTGAGGGTGATGCCTGCGTCTTCCTCGATACGGTCCCAAGTATTTCTTGTGATTCATTTGGTACCTCCTTTGATGAAAATGAAAAAGCGACCGCACTTGAATCGGTCGCTTCTCATTGATGATATATAGTCAAGAATTAATGGTTTATAAGCCACATAAAGATTGTGCTAAGATGAAAATACCCCCGATAGAAGGACTAGTGTTTCGCTAGCTTTTGAAGTTTGGATCGAGTGAATACAAATCTTATTCCGCAAAGCTCCGCAGTGTTCTCGCGCCTCAAAGTCGCGTCGAACAGAGGCCTTGCGTCGTGGGCTCCGTGAGCTTTTTCTAGATGTATCGGGTGGTGGGAGAGGCTCGTCCTCTCTCTTTTTTATAGCAACTTATTTGCTTTGAGAAATTGATTGAAGGCTAATGATCGCTTTTTTCTCCTGCCAAGACCGTTTTGGTTCAAGACGCTTCTGAGCGATTTTCTCTCTGCTCGGACAACTTTCCTCACAGTGTTTGGGTAGTGAATCCAGGGGTTGGTCATCAGATGAATGTTTTTGGATTTGTAAAAAACCAACCCCTTCTTTTTGCGATTATCAATCGCTGTGGGAAGGCTAAAGACCAGTCGATGGTGCTTCAATTCGTTTGGATCGGGTAGAAAGTGCTTTGTTGCCAATGGTTTAAGAATGGGTGTTGGCGGTGTGTAAAGATCCACAAAGTATTGGTTATTCGCAAAATAAATGAATGGTAGATCCGTCTTGGTTGAGATGAAGGACTTCACTGTTTCTTTTTTCTCTTCCTTGATGTCAACGAGGTTTAAATAGTGCTTCTGAATAAACCAAGCTTCCATTTTTTTCTGATACCACTTGACGTAGTTCCAATCCAATAACCCTGTGTGTTGGTCAAGTAAGGTTGAAGGTAATTGGTAATCCCAAAGTAAATGCCTCGCATTTGATTTTAGGTAAGTTAGGTAATTTGACTCAATCTCTTTTTGTGGGATTGGATGTCTAGAATCCTGAAACAAGTCCATGAAAGTCCAACCTGAAATTTTTAGGTACTTTTTCAGCATATAGTCGCTAAATCTAAACCGATTGAAGATCTTCTTCCAATCAAAAGAAGATTTACCTTCACGTAATAGCACCTTCAAAAGTTTTTCATCAAACGATGGTGCGGAAGTGTATTTACTCCAATCCAGATCATTCCTGAATTTATAGAGTAATTTAGGTGTCATATCCTCCGGATCGATTTGATTGAGATCAAAAAGTTTGTAGTATCGGAGAATGATGGCCTCCATGTCCTTGTGTTTGTTGTAGGAACGGAGGAAGGCTTCCCAATAGAAGAACGGTGCTATCTTCCAGAAGTGTTGGGGGTGATTGAACTTATAGTTGGCTGAGATTTGATACCAGTTCAAATGATGCTGGATGTCGAGTATATCGAAGTCCGAGAGCTGAATGAGTTCATCCTCAGAGAAGGTTCCATTTCTACTCTTACAATAATGCGGCGTATATTTTAGATAGACACCATTGTTTGGGAAGCTAATAGGCCTCTTGAATAGATGCGGTTTTGTTTTGGATTTTTCAGAATGATAATCTTTAATGAATTTGGAAATTATGGGTAGATTTGATGGGTTGTCTCCAAGTCTGTTTGGGCGTCTTACAAAACAATCCTCATGGTAAAACAAATAACCAATCATTGGTTTCTTGCAAAGTAAACAATTAGTTAGTTTAGAATTCATATTTTATAAATTTAAATTATAATCCTTTGACCTTTATTTTTGGCAAGCAATAACTTTAGAGAAGCTACATATAAGTTGGACAAAATCAAGGTCCAATGGTAATGTTTATATAGTGCTTAACTCTAAAAAGAAACAAACTTAATGATTACATCAACAATTTTAGACCAAACCTTATAGATACGTATGAAAACTAAAACAGAACTTTTTTTAGATCTTGCCAAACCTAATGAACAGGGAATCAGTCGTTGGGTTGATGTTGCAGAATTTGTTGACGATTACAAAGAACTTAAACTAGGAAACGGCGGTTCATGGTGCCGTAAAGAGTCTACCTTGGCAAAAAAATTTATTGTTGAATTCGATAAATCAATAACTCCTGGTAATGGGATAGATCGTATAAGGTTGAATGGTCTTAACAATGGAGATTTTACACAACATATTAATTCGGACATAAAACGGATAATTAAGAGCCAAAATTGTGTTGTTTTAGGAACTTCAAACCCCGAGGTTGACCACAAAAATGGAATGAAAAATGATGCTAGAGTGATGCGAAATGAAGACCAAAAGTTATCAGATTTTCAACCTTTAAGTAAGGCGGCAAATGATGCCAAAAGACAATTTTGCAAAAAGTGCATAGAAACCGGAACAAGATTTGACGCAAAACAATTAGGATACCCTATTTCATACTATAAAGGTGGAGCAAAGCATAACCGTGAAAAGGACGCATGTGTTGGTTGTTTTTGGTTCGATCCTCTTGAATTTAGAAAACATTTAAAGTAGTAAGGTATGACAAATATAGAAAATGATCTTCAAGATACACTTGCTTTGATTGATGTGAATTGGAAGATGCAAAGTGATTTTAATGACAAGAAAACAAACTTTATTTATACTTCTAATTCTTTAGTTGAATGTCTTAACAAAATATCTTTAAATCAAGTGGATAAACAATATACACTTCATCGTTGGTATAACTATATGACATCCGTTTATTGTGAAAATTTGTTTTGTGAATTCGGAGCAAAAAAAGAAAAAGACATTTATAACCACAATACTGATATTTACATTAGTGGAATCTCATTTGACGTAAAATTAACCATTTATCCTTCCAAACTTTCTTCTAAACCATTTAATTTAAAAACTCGATTTGGCAAAGATAATTTAATTAAATGGTTCTATCAAAACCAGTCACAACAGAGTAGAAAGCAACTAGTAAACAGGATTTATTTAGTTTGTGATGGAAAGTCACCTTTTGAGAGTTTAAAAATGAAAAGTAATTTTAGTCTTCTTAGACAAAGAATTAAATCTTTTATGGAGTATACACAAAAAAATGGATTTAATGCCCTCACAATTTTGGATGAAGGCAGATCGTATAAATTATTTAGTGACATTATTTACCTTTACACTAGTTAATTTAATAATTTATGACACATGTTTTTGTTGTAGATCAATTTACATTTAAATACCATCTAGAATTTTTATTTGCAGGTATTGGCGCTAAAGACAAAACCTCTCCATTTCTAACAAATTCAACCATCCCCTTCAACCATACAACAGAAAGAATGCTAGTTGGTATGTTGGCCGACATTTCTAGAATTAGGATTGGTGATAAGGTAGTTTTTTATTTACAAGCGAGTGCAGGTTCTTCGGGATTGTTTTTTGGTGTATTTAAGGTTGCCTCTCTTCCTTTTTTTGATGAAAATGATGATGCAAACTATTTGAAGGACTTATTAAGCAGGGGCTTATCCTTAAGAATCCTACTGGAACCCGACGAAGTCTATTCCAAAGGAATAACAGAGCATGAATATTTAGACTCGTTGCAAGGTAAATCACATCCATATGAACTCGTTTGGAGTTTAATTTATAGAAAATTAAAGGGGAATCGTGGTTGCACAATGATTATGGATTACGAGTTTCAAGATTTGCTACGTAAATTTAGATTAAAAAATAACAATAAATATTTACAAGGAGAGTCTTTCACGTTTAACACCACTTCTTCTGAAATTGAACTTAACGGTTTTTTTAGAAGATATTCGGGCAGATCTGAGGCAATAAATATACTCCCTAGATTATTATTTAAAAGTTCAAATAGACTAGCTTTTGAAACACATTTACAAGCTTACATTACACAAAGTTTTGATTCGGAAAAACTTGCGAATTTATTAATACCAGTAAAAAATATTCCATGTTGGATTGGCAATGAAGTTTCTTGTGGTGTAGGAATGCAACGAATTGATATTATGCTAAAACAAGAAATTGATAACGAAATATTTATTCGATTAATCGAGTTAAAAGATGAAGAACCTCAGGTAGATGTAATAGAAACACAGTTGCCTTGGTATTTGGAGTGGCTTTCATATTATGTTTTACCTAACTATAAGGGAAAAAAGATTAATGTAATCCCAACAATTATTGGTAAGGGGCCGTTGACAGAAACTATGGTGAAGAAATTCGAAAACTTTAATTACACAATCAACAATGTCAATGTGTCTTCCGTTGAATATATTGGTTTTTCAATAAATAAATTTGATATAAATTTCAACAAATATTTATAATTTTTAATTTATTTTACTGCTTTAATTGGTTTTTTAAAAACAAAAATGTACTCGTGTTTAAAGATATAATAATCTGCCGATAAAGCCCTATATCTCCATATTGCTTGAAGATGAGATTTTCCCTTAGTCTCACCAATATTTTTGACAATCGTAGCCTTTAAAATAAATCCTCTCTCTAAGAATAAATTCATACAAATGAATCCTAACGGTGTGATTTGACTATTGGAATATTTATCACCCATAACCAGTGCGCAGTATCTGCCCGCCTCAAGTATTTTAGTTGAGTTATCAATTATTTTGCCAAAAGCAACCTTGAAGTCATTTAAAGAATTTGCATTAGAAAGATCTTCTGGATTGCTTGAAAACTTAATAATGTCCCAATATGGTGGGTGAAAGATAACAAATTGGACATTTTTGATTTTGTTTTCCTTAAGAACTTGATTGAAATCAACAGACATTGAGTTAGCGTGAAGTACTATTGAATTAACTTCGTCTACACTTTCTAATTTAATTCGTTTCTCAGTTTGAATTTTTATATCATTCAATAGTTCAACTCCAATAGAATTTCTTTTCATACGTTGAGCTTGAATTATAGTTGTTCCACTACCTAAAAATGGGTCGAGAATCCATTCCCCTTTTTTCGTGTATCGTGATAGAAGTTGATAGGCTATTTGAGGGACAAAATTACCGTGGTAAATAAATTTGTGTGCACCACTATTTTCTCTCTTGTTAATAATCCAAAGTGAGTCTGTATGGACATCAGAATATTGCTTCCACTTTGATTTTTCTAAATCATTATATTTTGCCATTATTTTGTCTCTTAACTAAACAGTGTAAAAACTCTGTGGTTTCGTTAGAAAGGATTTTCCTATTTTGATCCTTATCTGCTTTAAAGCGCTTGTATACTTTGGTAAAACTAGAGTAATCTCCATATTTAGACATGATTTTTTTTATAGTATCTAGTGACATTAGTCCTTCGTTGTTATAGCTCAGGAAAACGTACTTAAATTTAGCTTTGGAAATTAAATCTTCAAAGGAATTTTCAACTGTCCTCTTTGAGCAAAAATCACTTTTTTGAATTCCTGCACTCCTTAAACCAGTCTTTCCGTAAAGAATAGGGTTATCATACTTAGCAATTGTTTCTAGAACGTGGTAATTTGAATAGTATTGTCTTGAATTATAAGGGGGGTCAAGGTATAAAACGTCACCACTTATATGATTGATTAGATCATTAACGTTCTCATTAAATACTTCTCCGGGGATACCACTTATGTTATTTAACGGTTCTAGAATAAATTCTTTTTGGGCTGATTTTTTAACGTGTTTTAAAAAAGCCCCGTAAACAGAAGCAGTATTGGCATATTTATCAATTGAATTAATAAGACTACCTAAGTAAAAGAAATAGGTTTTTTCATCGATCAGTTTTGAATCAAACATTCTTTGTAATTCAATTCTTATTGCGTCGCATTTTTTTCCATTTTCATCAGTAAAGTAGTTTCTCCCACTTCCCGAACCCATACAGTAGTTTTTAAAAATAAAACCTTCTTTGCCATCTAAACCGTTAAAATATTTAAAGTGCTCCACATTTAATGGAACATCATTTTCAATGTAATGCTTAAGAACGCAATAACTGTAATATTGAATGTCGTTAGATGTAACTTTAAATCCTTTTTGCTTGAAGAATGAGCCTACAACTCCTGTGCCAGCAAACAAATCAGCAAAAATATGCTCTTTTTTATCATTTAAACCAGTAAATTCTATTATTGTATTGTAGATAAAATCAATCAGAGAGAATTTTGAACCTATATAATTCATTTTGTTTCTTCTCCTACATACTCAACAATGTCTTCAATTTTACAACGAAGAGCACTGCAAATTCTTTCTAAAATCTGTGTATTAACATTTTTGCCTTTTACAAGCTTTGCCATTGTTGATTCACTAATATTTGTAATTTCAATTAATTTACTTTTTCTTATATTTAGGTCAATTAAGAGTTTAAATAAACGTTTGTAAGATAATCCCATGATGTTCTCCCAATTTAATTATATATAAAAAGTCACTAGATCGAATAGTTTTTATTTATTAAAGCAAAGTTATCTTTGAGAAATCAAAAGACAGTACTAATTGACTAATATAGATTTTATGAAGTGGGATCAAAAAATTTTTCATTAAATTATTAGTTAGAACGATAATGATATTCGGATTTTGAATGCTCAATCTTTAATATGAATTTCAAAGTTACATTTTTCAAAATTTGAAATACTGTTTTCTCTATTCGCTTGGATTTAAGAATTGAAAAACTTAAAAATTTTTCATTTTTAATCATTCCTGAAATGAAGTTCCTTTTGTGATTTAAAATCTAATCGCAGAAATTGGTGAAGAGTTTTTGTAGGTAAATAGCTTGACCGGTTCATAGCCGATCTTGCTGAGCGTTTTGATAAGGAGCGCTTCGAGCGCTGCTTCTGATTGAATTTCACTCATAAAAAAATCATAGCATTTTCACGGGTTAAAAAAATATGAATTTCGACGGAAAACCTATGGAATTCCAGGGGCATACTTTTTCTGATCGCAAACCACATTCCCCTTATTCCCCCAATTCCCCCTGTTTTAGGAATAAGCTACCTTGGGATTGACGGATGGTCGGAATGCTGGGTTTGGGTGGCAACTATAAAACAAAAGAAAAAACTCCCACTATTATTTTCGCCGGTGCGAAAGTGAGAGTTTACATGATACCGGAATAGGAACCCGATGGTGGAGATGCGGAGAGTCGAACTCCGGTCCAGAGAAGATCCTACATTAGCGTCTACAGCTTAGACGATATTGATTTAACCTTTGTCGTAGATATCGACGAACTAGCCAAAGGCGAGATTCATT
>JBILRJ010000392.1:0-2571 GCA_044372695.1 Spirosomataceae bacterium | reverse complement strand
GCATTATTTTCCTCTTTCACGAGTTGCGAAATCCCAGAAAATGCAATGGAAATACTCTTGAATGCTTTGTTGAAATTGATCATTAAAATTCGGCTGATTTAGGTGTGCGTGGGAAAGGAATAACGTCACGGATGTTGCTCATCCCGGTTACAAATAAAACTAAACGTTCAAAACCTAATCCAAAACCTGAGTGCGGGGCAGATCCAAACTGTCTAGTTTGTAAATACCACCAAATAGAATCTTCTTCTATGCCCACTTCTTTGGTTCTCTGTAGTAATTTTTCGTAATTATCTTCCCTTTGTGATCCTCCAATGATTTCCCCGATACCCGGAAACAAAACATCCATGGCACGAACTGTTTTGCCATCTTCATCTTGTTTCATGTAAAAAGCTTTGATCTCTTTTGGATAATTACTCAGAATGACCGGTTTTTTGAAATGCTTCTCTACCAAATAACGCTCATGTTCACTTTGCAAATCGATGCCCCATTCGACAGGATAATTGAACTTACCTTGTTTATGCGCCTTGGATTGCAATAAAATTTCGATGGCTGCGGTGTAGGTGATTCGCTCAAAGGTGTTTTCACTTACGAACTTCAACTTTTCTGATAGGGTAAGTTCAGATTGCTCTTCTTTTTTCTTGTTTTTTTCTTCTTCCAAAAGACGTTTTTCCAAAAACTGGATGTCATCAGCACAATTTGTTAAGGCATATTTGATCAAATATTTGATGAAATCTTCTGCCAAATCCATGTTGTCCGTCAATTCAAAAAATGCCACTTCAGGCTCCACCATCCAAAACTCCGCTAAATGTCGAGTTGTGTTGGAGTTTTCTGCTCTAAAGGTTGGACCGAAAGTATATATCTTGGACAAAGCCATGGCACCTAATTCACCTTCTAATTGGCCAGAAACTGTCAAATTAGTCTCTTTTCCAAAGAAATCCTCTTTGTAATCTACTTTACCATCTTCGGTTAATGGCGGATTTAGCGCTGGTAAGGTACTTACTCGGAACATTTCTCCAGCGCCCTCTGCGTCAGATCCGGTTATGATGGGAGTATGTAAATAGAAGAAGCCATTGTCATTGAAATACTGATGAATGGCAAAGGCTAAAGCATGTCTGATGCGTAATATGGCCGAAAATGTATTTGTTCTCGGTCTTAAATGCGCGATTTCCCTTAAAAATTCCAAAGAATGTTTTTTGGGTTGTAAAGGGTATTTTTCAGGATCAGCTGTTCCATACACTTCAATGGATTCTACGAGTATTTCAACCGACTGACCTTGACCTTGAGAAGCAATCAATTTGCCCTTTGCTGCTATGCAAGAACCTGTTGTGATGAGTTTTAACGTTTCTTCAGAAACAATTCCATCCGAAATAACCGCTTGAATGTTGTGTATAGTAGAACCATCATTCATGGCTACGAAAGCCACAGCTGAAGAAACTCTTTTAGTACGAACCCAACCTTTTACGGTGATTGTCTGTTCAGCTGGACTCAGCTGTAAAATTTGTTTAATTTGCATACATTAATCTTACAAAAACCCATCCTATATGGGCAAATTAGGTACAAAATTAGGCTTTTTTTTTGAATTTTCTTGTCTTTTTTTGTTTGATTTCTTCTTCAGCAGTTTTGTATGAACCTGGTTCACCTAAGTTGGCAAATTGTACATGATTATACTTGATTCAAGGTGTCTTAAACAAGCATTATTTAGCTTCATTAAATTCCACGCCTCATTCTAGAAATGGGAATGCCCAATTGCTCACGATATTTAGCGACGGTTCGTCTTTTTACTGAAAATCCTTTTTCAGCCAATAATTTTTCCAATTCATCGTCCGAATGTGGGTCATTCGGATTTTCATTTTCAATGATTTCTCTTAAGATATTTTTTAATTCCCGAGTGGAAATATCTTCACCGGAATCATTTGTGATACCTTCAGAGAAAAAATACTTCAATGGGAATATGCCAAAATCGCTTTGTACAGATTTGGCAGAAACAACACGAGAAACTGTCGAAATATCCATTTCAATAATGCTTGCAATTTCTTTCATCTTCATGGGTTTTAGATTTGCATCATCTCCCGTGGTGAAAAACTCATATTGCAAGGAAACGATGCATTGCATGGTTTTTAGTAAGGTGGCTTGTCTTTGTTGAATTGCTTGAATAAACCAAGAGGCCGAGTCTAATTTATGTTTGATGAAAGTAACTGCTTCTTTGATCTCTTTCTTCTCTTTGCCACCTTTTTCATAGGTTTGAAGCATTTCTTGAAAGGACTTAGAAACTTTCAAATCTGGGGCGTTTTTTCCATTTAATTTTATATCCAATTTCCCCAAATGATTGGTAACAATAAAATCAGGTTGTAAGTATGGCGCTACCTCTCCATCTGAACTGCCTCCCGGCTTTGGATTAAGATGGGTGATGATGGAGATGATTTTTTTGAATTCTTTGTCTGCTAAATTCATTTTTTGCTGAATAGGGCCAAAATGCTTTTTAGCAAAATCGTCAAAATGTTTTTCCATCAAATGCAATGCAAGACGATTGTAGTTTTGATCCAAATCTCTTCTTTGTAATTGCAAAATCAA
>JBILRJ010000084.1:0-10069 GCA_044372695.1 Spirosomataceae bacterium | reverse complement strand
AAAGAAGTTCGAATGCAGTTTTTTCGCCCAAATTTTGTTTGAATTTGTTCAAAATCTTTAACAATAAACCAGACATCATAAACAATTCCCTCAACCAGAATTTTTGCGCTTAATTTTTGCCCAATTTTCATCTCACTCAAAACTTTATTTCTGAGATAATAATAGCCACCAATTAAATCTACAGTGCCTTTGGGTATAGAAATAATTTTTTCTTTGGGATCATTTTGCTTGGATAAAATTTTTGCGGTGTTAATGTCTGAATTGAAGATGACAATTTCTTCTTTTCTATATTTTCCTTCACTTTTTTTGAGTTCAGTTTTGATGGGTTGTAAAGTAGCGATATCCAAATTTGCTGACCAATAATCAGTTAAAGGACTTAAAAAGTTTACAAGCCCAATGGTTTTACCTTCTATTTCTACTTTTCGAGAAGGTATTTGGTTAATTTGTACTTGTGTGAAACTTGTTTTGATAGTGGCTTCTGCGGCATTTATAAATCCTAAATGCACCCTGTATTTAATTGATTCACCTGCTCTTAAAGCGCTGACTTCTTGGCCGAATATGCCATTAGTTAGTAGCAATAAGTTTATAAAAATTAAATACAAAATAAGCTTTTTCAAATTACTTTGGGATGATTTTATCGATCTTTTGATAAATTAAATATTTAGTTACTACAATATCAATTTAATTGTTAAAATATTACATTCTATTCCTTATTTTTGTTCAGCTCAAACGAAAAAATATTCTTGAGATTACATTTTTATTAATATATTATTATGGCGAAACAATCAGGTGATGAGCAAGTATTTGCTTCTGAAAAATTAAAGGCATTACAAACTACCCTAGAAAAATTAGATAAAGCTTATGGTAAAGGTACTGTAATGCGTTTATCTGATAGCAAAGTAATGGATGTTCCAGTTATTTCGACAGGTTCTTTGGGTTTGGATTTAGCATTGGGAATAGGTGGGGTTCCAAGAGGAAGAGTTGTTGAAATTTATGGTCCGGAATCATCCGGTAAAACTACATTAACCATGCATTGCATTGCTGAGGCTCAAAAAGCTGGTGGTCTTGCAGCATTTATCGATGCAGAGCATGCTTTTGATAAGTCTTATGCTGAAAAATTAGGGATTGACACAAAAAATCTTCTCATTTCCCAACCTGATAATGGAGAGCAAGCATTGGAAATTGCAGAACATTTAATTAGTTCAGGTGCAATCGATATTATTGTGATAGATTCAGTAGCTGCCTTAGTTCCCAAAGCTGAAATTGAAGGTGAAATGGGTGATTCCAAAATGGGATTACAAGCTAGATTGATGTCCCAAGCATTGAGGAAGTTAACAGGAACGATCGCTAAAACAGGTTGTTGCTGCATATTTATCAATCAGTTGAGAGATAAAATTGGTGTGATGTTTGGTAGTCCTGAAACGACAACAGGCGGTAATGCACTTAAATTTTATGCTTCTGTTCGTTTAGATATTAGACGTGCAGGTCAAATCAAAGAAAGTGCTGATTCAATTACAGGAAACCGAACTCGTGTAAAAGTCGTTAAAAATAAATTAGCGCCCCCCTTTAAAGTAGTCGAATTTGATATCATGTACGGTGAGGGTATTTCTAAAGCGGGTGAAATTTTGGACTTAGGTGTGGATTTAGGTGTAATTGACAAGTCTGGTTCTTGGTTTTCTTACAGTGGAAATAGACTTGGACAGGGTAGGGATGCTGTAAAAGATTTGATTAAAGATAATCCTGAATTGATGGAAGATCTCGAACTGAAAATCAAAGAAAAAATAAAAGGGGATGATTCTGCTTTGTTAGATAAGGAGCAAGTTGGTCAAGAATAATTTTTTCTTAGCTATGTAATTAAAAAAAGCCTCGTTGATGAGGCTTTTTTTAATTCGGGCTTACATTGAATTTATTGAAAAGTTTTTTGACTGTTTTTTCAATCGATTTATCCGATTCCATGGCTTCGGAAATAGATTGAACTGCATGAATAACTGTACTATGATCCCTTCCACCAAAATGGTATCCAATGGATTTTAGGGGTAAATTAGTTAACTCTTTTAACATAAACATAGCTACTTGTCTAGGAAATACGTTTTCTTTTTTTCTACATTTCCCCTTTAAGGTATCAATATTTACATCAAAATGATTTGTCACAGCATCTAAAATATTCTCTACACTCAATTCTTTTTCTTGGTCATTGACAATGCTTTTCAGGGTTGATTTAGCCAATTCAATGTCAATTTCTTTACGAGTCAATGATGCTTGTGCCATCAAAGAAATAATTACACCCTCTAATTCTCTTACATTGGTTTGAATAGAATGCGCCAAATATTCCAACACATCAATATTTATTTGAATGCCATCATCTTGCAACTTTTTCTGAATGATGGCTATTCGAGTCTCAAAATCGGGTTGTTGTAAATCGGCAGTAAGTCCCCATTTAAACCTACTCAATAAACGATCTTCCATTCCTACTAAATCTCTTGGAGCTCTATCGGACGACAAGATAATTTGTTTACCTGATTGGTGTAAATGATTGAAGATATTAAAGAAAGTTTCTTGTGTTTTTTCTTTTCCTGACAAAAATTGAACATCATCAATGATTAAAACATCGACTTGTAAATAAAAATTAGTGAAAGCTTCAATGGAATTATTTCTTATGGCGCTTACAAACTGATTTGTAAACTTTTCCGTAGAGACATATAAAATAAATTTTTCGGGAAATTGATCTTTAATCTGATTTCCTATAGCTTGGATTAAATGCGTTTTTCCCAATCCTACTCCACCATAAATCATTAAGGGATTAAATGAGGTTAATCCTGGTTTATTTGCGACTGCAAGACCAGCAGCTCTACCTAGTCGATTGCAATCACCTTCTATAAATTTATCAAAGGTATATTTTGGGATAAGATATGAATCTAATTCCAAGGAGTCTAAATCTTTAAATTCAAAAGGGCTTCTAGCTGGATTACTAGTTTCTTCCTTTTTATTATTTTGATGATTTACCGTAGGCAAATTAAACGTTATAGGCGGGTTTTTTCGGTCTCCTTTGTCTATCACAATGGAATATTCTAAGCGACCTTGTCTACCTATAGCAAAATCTATGGCTTTTCTTAAAATAGAAACATAATTATCTTCTAACCATTCGTAAAAAAATTGAGAAGGTACTTGAATAGTTAATGTATTATTTGAAAATTTTAAAGGTACAATTGGAGCAAACCATGTGGAATAGCTTTGGTCAGACAAATCACTTTTGATGATTTCTAAACATTTACACCACAATTCTTTTACTTCGGGTTGCATTTAAAATACTGATAAATAATTAGACAAAAATTCCCTGACATTCTTGCAAAACACCTTTGCTAGATTGCTTTATTAATTAAAAATTCTAGAAAACTTTTTTGTAAAGAAATTAGAAGTTTTTTCTTCAGTGGGGTGACAAAAATAGTAAAATTAAAGGTCGTTCCAAATATATAATTGAATATTTTTTTAGCTTTTTTTATAAATAAATTTCCTTAAAAATTAGGAAATAAAAAATGTTCAATTTTATCGAAGTTTATTCAAGAATTACATAAGAATATTAATATATCTTACTATCAATAAATATTGTTTATGTTTAAAATAATATTTTTTAACAATTTCTGCTTACTTTGATTTTAATTGTAAACAACTGTAAAACAGGCATTTATCGATTATGTTGATTTCTAATGTGATTTTTCAAAATATTATGCTAAAATTTCAAATAACAACCTTTAATGCATTTTTTTCTATTTTAACTATGTTTTGTTCTTGTGTGATAAACAAATTTTCCCCATCTAAATGCATTTTTGTACCTATTGGTAACTTAATTTTTAATTCACTTGATTTTGTAATTTTTACTTTTTTATTTTTATCTATTTTTTTCAAAAATAAGGCAGCTCCAAGTTGAATCATTTCGAGTAGTCCCAACGCTTGGATTTGTATTATTTCAAAAATTCCATCTTGTAAATCTGAATTCGGAGAGATGTAGGCATTGTTCCCAAATTGATTAGCATTTGCAAAGGTCAAAGAAAATACTTTTTGAATATTTTCTTTCTCGAGTTGAATTTCTATGGGTTGATAGTTAAGTATTGATTTGAAACTAGAAGATACATAGGTTAAAAAACCTCTTGATTTACTTTGTGCAAATTCATGTGCTACAGTGGCGTCAAAACCAACTCCTGCAGTACAGAAAAATGATCTTTCGTTAAAATATACAGCATCTATCTTAATTGGTTTTCCTGTAAGGCATTTGCTCAATGCTTTTTTGAAATCGAGTGGAATTTGTAAATGCCTAGCTAATCCATTTCCAGACCCCATAGGTATAATTCCAATCGGAATATTTGTGTTAATAAGAGACGAGGCTACTTCGTTGATACTTCCATCTCCACCAATAACAATAATCATTTTGGGATTGGACGGAATTATTTCTTTCGCTATATCAAAGCCATGATTTCTTCTTTGTGTTATATGAACTTTGGAATCAGGTATTTTATTTAATTCATCTTTAATTTTTTCCTTGAAGTTAAGAGATTTATTTCCCGAATTTGGATTGAAAATTATGTGAATCATTATGTTATTCTAATTTTAGCGTAAATTTAGAAACCATTTTCAATTATATATAATTAATATGTTACAAATAGGAGATACCTTCACAATTGAATTTTCTTATAATCAAGATCAGGTAAATGATTTCTGCCGTATATCAGGTGATTTCAATCCATTGCATTGGGATGAATCCTTTTCGGCTAATACTATATTTAAGAAGCCTATCATTCATGGTGCATTGGTAGCTTCTATGTTTTCAAAGGTAATGGGAATGGATTTCCCTGGTAAAGGGAGTATTTATTTGAGCCAGTTTTCAGAGTTTAAGCGCCCTTTGTATGTAGATGTTGTTTACAAAGCTATATTTGAAATTTCCTCAATTAATTCTGTAAAGCACTCAGCTGAAATCAAAACACAAGTTTTTGAATTAGAGCGTGGAAAACTAATGGTAGATGGAGTGGCTCAGGTGTTAAATCCCGAATTATTCTAAATAAAAAAAGCTCGAGATCTCGAGCTTTTTTTAATAAAATAGTAGAAACTATTTTTCAGCGTTTTTCTTATTTTGAACCTCAGTACGAATTTCTTGTGCTAATGTTTTCAATTGTTGTAAACCACCTCTAACGCGTGTTCCAGCTGCCTGGTTACCTTTGTCATAGAATTTTTCGAAATCTCCTTCTAATGACATAATTAGGTCTTTTACTTCTGCAAATCTGCTCATAATAATTTGAATTTTAGGTTTTAAAAAAATTAGATTGTCTTTAATCGCTGTGTGAAGCGTTTATAAAACGAAATTTAATAAAAATCTTTACGCCCACAAATTATTTCACAAAAAAAAGATAAAAAAATGTTAAAAAAATGAAAAAAAGAACAATAATTTTTAAAAATTCAAGTTTACTGTTTGTAAAATCCTGCTTTTAACTTTTTTTGAACTTCTGCGAAACATTCAGTAGTATAATTAATATCTTCTAAGGTATGTGAAGAGGTGGGAATGATTCTTAACATGATTTGACCTTTAGGAACTACTGGATAAACCACAATACTACAGAAAATACCAAGATTTTCTCTTAAATCTCTGACTAAAGCTGTTACATCTTGTATAACATAATCACCATGTAAAAATACTGGTGTTACGGGAGATGTTGTCTCGCCAATATCAAAACCTTTTTCAATTAATCCCTTTTGAAGGGCTCTTACATTTGTCCAAAGTTTTTCCCTAAGTTCTGGATGTTTTTTGATAAGTTCTAAACGTTTCATTCCACCAATGACAAATGGCATTGGTAATGCTTTTGCATAGGTTTGAGATCGCATATTATATTTCAAATACATAATGATATCTTTTGGCGCAGCGACAAATGCTCCAATAGCCGCCATTGATTTGGCAAAAGTTGAGAAATACAAATCGATTCCTTCGGTACAGTTTAAATGCTCGCCAACTCCGCGACCATTGGCACCCATTGTTCCAAATCCGTGTGCGTCATCCACCAATAATCTAAAGTTGAAATCTTTTTTCATTTCAACTATTTTATCCAAAGATCCTACCTTTCCAGACATACCAAAAACACCTTCCGTAATAACCAAAATACCACCACCTGTTTCTTGAGTTCTTTTAGTAGCGCGCTCCAGATTTTTTCTCAAAGATTCCATGTCGTTGTGATTAAATTTATAATAATCACCCATTTTAGCTTTGTGTAATCTGATCCCATCTATTAAACAGGCATGTGATTCTGCATCATAAACAATGACATCACGATGATCAACCATGCATTCAACCAATGACATGACACCCTGGTAACCATAGTTTAGTAAAAAAGAATCTTCTTTTCCAACAAATTCAGCTAATTGTTTTTCAAATTCTTCGTGTTCATTTGTATTACCAGACATCATCCTAGCACCCATAGGGTATGCCAAACCGTATTTTGCGGCAGCATCTGCATCGGCTTTTCGAACTTCTGGATGATTCGCCAAACCTAAATAGTTGTTCAAAGACCAGTTTAACATTTCTTTCCCCATGAATGTCATCCTTGGGCCTAATTCACCAGTTAACTTAGGAAATGAAAAATAATGGTGGGAGTAATGAGCATGCGCTCCAATTGGCCCCATGTTTTTAACTACTTTCTCGAAAATGTCCACTGCAATGATTTGTTTTAAATGAAAAATCTTTAAATAATTACAAAGTTAAATGATAATTTTTGGATAGCAAAGTTTGATTTTCAACTATATCTTTTACTTTTGAATTTTATTTTTTAAAATATAATTCAAATCTAATCCTATGTTCAGATTTTATGTATTAATTATTCTTTTGCTTGTTTTTTCTTTTAAAGTCATATCTCAAAATACCACAAAGCCTTTGATTCAAGCCCAAAATGGAATGGTGGTTTCCACACACCCTGTTTCTAGTGAAATTGGCTTAAATATTTTAAAAAATGGAGGAAATGCCATTGATGCAGCAGTTGCAGTTAATTTTGCTCTTGCTGTTTGCCACCCTGCAGCCGGAAATATTGGTGGTGGTGGATTTTTGGTCTATCGTAAATCGAATGGAAAATCTTTTACATTAGATTTTCGTGAAAAAGCCCCATTGAATGCACACAGGGACATGTATCTTGATTCTGATAAAAATATAATCCCCAATAAAAGTCAAAGTGGTATTTTTTCAGTCGGAGTTCCAGGGACTGTTGATGGGATGTACAGAATGCACAAAAAATTTGGCAAACTACCTTGGGAAAAATTGTTGCAACCGTCCATTGACCTAGCTAAAAATGGAGTTATTTTAACAGAGAAGGAGGCTAGAGGATTAAACCGTCAAAGAGCAGATTTTATCCTTTATAATCCAGGGAAAAAATACATGCTTAATGACAAAGGCTGGGTTAAAGGAGACACTTTGATTCAAATTGATCTCGCTAATGCATTAGAAAGAATTTTATTGAACAAGAGAAAAGGTTTTTATGCTGGTAAAACAGCCGAATTACTAATCAACGAAATGGCATTACAAAATGGAATTATTTCTCAAAAGGATTTGGATAATTACAAATCAAAATGGAGAAAGCCCATTCGTTCTCAATATAAAAACTATTCCATCATAGGTATGCCTCCTCCTTCAAGTGGAGGGATTGCATTGGCTCAATTATTGAAAATGGTGGAAAAATATCCGATGAAATCTTGGGGAATAAATTCAGATTCAACAATTCAAACGATAATTGAAGCTGAAAGAAGAGTATTTGCAGATCGTTCTAAGTGGTTAGGCGATCCTGATTTTATCAAAATCCCTGTCAATGAATTGTTAGATGATGATTACTTGAAAAATCGAATAGGAAATATGTCGTTTGATTTGGCCACAGCAAGCAAAGAGGTGCATGCAGGTAAATTTTCAGCTTATGAAAGTCCTGAAACAACCCATTATTCTATCATTGATCAATTGGGTAATGCAGTTTCCATCACAACTACTTTAAACAACTCCTATGGAAGCAAAGTATTTGTGGGTGGTGCAGGCTTTTTATTGAATGATGAAATGGACGATTTTTCAGCAAAACCAGGGTTTCCCAATTTATATGGTTTAATTGGTTCTAAAGCCAATGAAATTCAACCGCAGAAAAGAATGCTTTCAAGTATGACTCCAACCATCGTAGAAGAAAATGGTCAATTAAAAATGGTTGTTGGAACTCCGGGTGGCTCTACGATTATTACAAGTGTTTTTCAAGTCGTATTAAATTCATTAGAATTTGGTTTGAATATGCAAGAATCAGTAGAATTTCCACGGTTTCATCATCAATGGCAACCGGAAGCCACCAATTTCGAAACTAAACGGTTTTCCAAAGAGCAATTGGATCGTTTGAAAAGGAAAAATTATTTATTTAACGAAGTTGGGGGTATTGGTTTGGTAGAAGGCATATTGGTCTTGCCGAACGGTCAACTTCAAGGAGGTGCCGACTCAAGAGGAGACGACACCGTTAAAGGTTATTGAAATAATTTAGCCACTAGGAAAGCTGCCGCTGCAGCGGCAGCACCTATTGACGTTACTTTGATAGCACCTAACACAGGATTTTGTCCTGTAATTTTACTTTTAAAGTAACCAAATACAAACAAAGCGATTAAAGTAATTCCTGCGGAATTCATTAATCCATCGACTGGGTCATTTACAAAAAAATAAGGGAATAATGGAATCATACCTCCCACTATGTAAGAAAAACCAATGGTCATTGCTGAATTTCGTGCCCGATTGGGATTGGGTTTTTCCAATCCAAGCTCGAATCGCATCATAAAATCAACCCATTTGTCTTTGTCCTTTGAAATACATTCCACCACTATTTCTTGAGCTTCCGGACTGAGACCATAATCTTCAAATACCACTCTAATTTCTTCTTTTTCTCTGTCTGGGACACGCTCTACCTCTTCATATTCTCGCTTTAACTCTGCTTCATAATGTTCTTTTTCTGTCATCCCAGCTAAATAGCCACCAAGTCCCATGGCAATAGAACCCGCCACAATCTCGGCTATTCCTGCCGTAGTAACGATATTTGCCGAATCCACAGCACCCGAAAGTCCAGCTGCCAAGGCAAAAGGAACTGTCAATCCATCTGACATGCCGATGACAATATCTGTCAAAAAATCAGAACTTTTTAAATGTTCTTCATGTAAATGATGGTCATGTCCATTCATATGTTAATTATCTGATGCCATGCATCATTCTTTTTAAAGGGCCAATTGATAAGAAATATAAAAGTACAGCTGCTATTCCGGCTAACGTTACAAATAACATGAAAAAATCATAAAGATTATGAATTTCAAAACCAATGAAACTAGGGAATACAGTTTGACCTGGAATATTTTCAGGTAACAAAGCACCTAAGGTACCAGCTAAAGCGTATCCAGCAGCATTGGCTAAAAACCAAACCCCCATTAATAATGAAGAAAATCTCTTTGGAGCTAACTTCGCAACCAATGATAATCCGATAGGGGATAGGCAGAGCTCACCCATTGTTTGAAATAAATACAAAATAATCAGCCAAATGACATTCAACTTGTTTGTTCCTAAATCTTTCACTTGTAAAGCAATGATCCAATATCCTATTGCCAAGAGCAATAGTCCCAATGACTGCTTTCCGGGAGAATTAGGTTCAATACCTTTTTTTTGTAAACTTATCCAAAGCCAACTAAAGGGAAAAGCTAAAATGATGATGAAAAAGGAATTTGCATTTTGTACTGAACTAGGAGGTAATAAATATCCAAATAAATGTAAGTCTGTTTGTTTGTCGGCTATGAAGGTCAATGAAGAGCCAGCTTGTTCAAATGCTGACCAAAAGAAAATCACAAAAAATGAGATGATGTACATTACCCAAATTCGATCTCTCTCAATTGGTGTAATGGTTTTGTCGGTCATTATTAAAAATGCCAAGCTAATTCCAGATGAATAAATCACAGGATAAATCCAATCCTTGATAATATTTGGAGTTTCATTTTTGAAGAGTAAATGAAAAACACAAATAAGACCAATGAAAAGACCTGCTGCAATTTT
>JBILRJ010000391.1:0-2600 GCA_044372695.1 Spirosomataceae bacterium | reverse complement strand
CGGTAATTATAGCCATCAAATAAAAAATCTAAACGGGAGAATTCTCGCTGTCCAATTTGATTTGCAATATCTGCCCAACCCGCCCATATTGAATTCACGCGTTTGGAAATAGTACTTTCACTTTCCCAACTAGGGGCATTAGACCATGTTTTCTCAGCAAAGGCAAACAATTTTGGAGCAAGGAAATATTCCAACATTTTTGAGCCTTTAATCGTTTCAGACCACAATTGGGCCTGCATACCTACAATATTTTTTTGAGCTTCCATTTTCAAGTGCTGACGTGCCATATTCGCATCAATTTTTTGAGATTTACGCCCAAAAATCTCTTCTTTTTCTGTCAGTCTGCTGTATTTATCAAAATTTATGGATTTAAATACATCCAAAGGCGTCATTACATAAGGGTCTATTGCATCTTGATATCCAGCCCAAACTAGTCCAGGTTCAGAAGGGTCAGAATTGTAGGAAAGATCAAAGTATAGATTAGTTGCATTGCACAATACGACATTGTAACCAGCATTTGCAATTCGATAACCTAGGTCAATATTTTTTCCTGTATTATCCCAAACTAATGGCAGTACCTTTTTGTCCTTAAATGTTGGGTTAACTTGGATATTGTTTTGACTATCTTTATTCAATACGATTTCTTCCCAGCCAGCAACTTCCAGATTGTATTTTTCAAAAATTGCTATCGCTTTTTGAAGAAAATATCCTTGCAATTGGCGGGCATCTTTAATTTCGGGTAGCGTTTTCATCAACTCGATACAAAGGGGTGATTTTGCCCAAGCACCGTTAGGCACTTCGTCTCCTCCTGTATTGAAAGTGGTTAATTTTAAGCCGGCCTCTTGATACATGTTTACTAGATCTTTCACTACTGTTTCGTAGAAGTGATACACAGAGGGAAGCGCTACACAAACAATATTGTCCTTGTACATCTGGGCCGACAAGTAAACCGATTTGTCGTTTGGGTCAATCAATCGAAATTCCTTTGCTTTTTCAGTCTCACCTTTTGCCATAAAATAATCGTATCGAGCTTCCATGGCTTTAATCGCAGCACGGGCATGACCAGGCATTGAAATTTCAGGAATAACTTGGATATGCCTTTGGTCAGCGTATTTTATGATCTCTTTAAATTCCTCTCTGGTGTAAAAACCTTTACCATAATTGTTTTCAGAATCGGGATGAGGGCCAGAGCCGTATGATGGGCTAAGCCAGTTTTTAGAATCAATGGTATGTCCCCGTTTACTGCCTATCTGTGTCAATTCCGGAAGCCCCTTTATCTCTAAACGCCAACCTTCGTCTTCAGAAAGATGCAGATTGAGTTTGTTAATCTTATACATCGCCAAAAGGTCAATTATCCTTAATACATCCTCTTTTTTGGCAAAATTTCGAGAGACATCAAGCAAAAAGCTACGAAAACTAAATCTGGGGGCATCCAAAATTTTCACACTTTCAACTTTAATTTGAGCTCCATTTTTTGCAGGTATTAGAGCTGAAAGGCTTTGAATTCCATAAAAAACACCCGCCGCATCATTTCCGGTTATTTCTACTCCTTTCCCTTCATCTACAGCAAGAGAATAAGCTTCTGTTGAAACACCATTGATTTTTAATGGGGCTGTTTTGATAGTAATAGAATTTGCACCTTTCCCATTTCCTTCTTTTATCCTCAATTTTGTTCCCAAATATTTTTCCATCAACCAAACCAAATATTCAGCCTCTTTCTTAAGATTGTTACTATAATAAACGGTAGAGTTTTTATCCAAAATGACGCCCCCTTTTCCTGATTTTATCGAATATGGACTCGGTATGATTTTACCAATTTTGTCAATTGGCACTACAGGAATATTTTGGTTTATTAGGTATTGATTTGCCGCAGTAGGGATCGTTGCAACAAATTCAGAATCAGGGAAGATATTTGTATAATCTGTAATTGGGGCAATGTTTAAATCTTTGGATATGATTTTTGAATCATCATAAACAATATAAGCACCTTGCGGAGCATATTTTTCATTAAATAGAATACCATCCCCTTCGTACTCAAAAAAAAGGGAATCACCTTGACGTAGGGTAAAATTACTATCAGGTACATAGCGGTATAAATCGCCATTCAGATGTTCAATTTTCCCATTAGCCAAATCTGCTGGCTGCTTGGGTTTCAAGAAACTTTGGTTGAAATACAAAGACCATTTTCCAGTTTTAATCGTTTCTGGGCCATTATTAGTAAAAATGAAGGCTGCTTTGTTAGCTCCAGACTCATTCTCTGGATTTTTGATTAATCTCCATTTTAAAGTAAGTTTTTCAAACTTATCTGAATTATCCGACTTTGCACCAAAACAAGCAAAATTTAGGGAAATGAGATAAAGAAGCGATAAAATCAATGCTTTACATGTCAAATTCTTCCTCTGCATATCAATTTATGATTTTTAATAATTTAATTTGGTCCTGTTTTACTTTGATTTATAAAGTTCAAATTGTTCGGCAATTTTAGCCGACGCCACATCTCCAGCATGCACTAATACACGGTATTTTAACTGAATCGTTTGCCCTTTTTTTAAGGTTGTTTCTTTATCGTTTGCTGGCCAGTACATCGGTGTTGGCGAAAA
>JBILRJ010000083.1:0-10244 GCA_044372695.1 Spirosomataceae bacterium | reverse complement strand
TATTGGAAATCATTGGGATGGTCTTGTGGTTCAAACATATCGACTACATGCGGCCGAAATGCTTGATTGGTTTTGACCACATAAGTTCCGGCTGGATAGGTTTTTCCATTTACCTCAAAAGCTTGGCTTGCTTTTTCTACTCGAATGCCACTTTTGATCAAAATGTTGATGAAGTCGATGTGGGAGCTAGATTGAGCAGAAGTTACAATGTAAGCACGCGCATCGCGTGTTTTGGGATTTTGATAAATGCTGGCAAATAAACTGTCGCTCTTGGATTTTAATTGAGCACCTGACATAGACATCAATTTCTCTGCTTTGTTGGGCGACATGATCCATGAGTCTTTGGAACCCAGGTCAATCGACTTTTTACCCATTTTATAAATATTCATTAGAAGCTCTTCACGGTAACGGGTGGCATAGTTTAAAACCGCATAATTCAAGGACAAGGAATAGTCGATGGAATTTTTGAAATACCATTTTCTAGGTGTAATTGGGTAAGGCGTAGCACTATTAGGAATCAAACGGCTGGGTACCAAAGGGATTTGTTTAGGTGTTGGATCACCAATGATTTCTGTTAATAGTCCAATGATGTTGTGGTAATAGGCGGTAGTTCTCAAACCACCATTCCACCAGGTAGAATATACCGATCCTGATTTCATGGTATATCCTGGTTTGTCTTCGGCATTTAAGCGCGAACTCATGGCAGCACCAAGGGCATCAATTCCGGTAATTAACAAGGGGTCATAAACGTAATTAAATGGATCGCGGTAGGGAGGGCCAGCCACAACCGTTCCCTCGGGTCCAGTTTGATGGTGGTTATAGAGAATTTGTGGCATCCATTCAATGTAGAGTTGTTGCGACATGTTTTTCGATTCGCTCATATTCATCATGTAGAAATCGCGGTTATTGTCGTGCCCAATGTATTTTTCGTACAAACGAGGTAGATTTTCGGTGCTTCGCTTGAGTGTATCTGCATTTCGCATGTACCAATTGGAAACTAATTCTTGGCCATCTGGATTGGCATGTACAAAAAGTATGATGGTGTTTTGCAATATTCGTTTGGTTTCTTCATCATTTCTCGTTGTAAATTGGTAAATGGATTCAATCCATTGGTGGATACCTACTGTTTCTGTGGCATGCAATCCACCGTCTATCCAGACGATGGCTTTTCCTTCTTTAGCCAAGGATTTAGCTTCATTTTCGCTAAGATTTTCAGCTCTGGCCAATCGTTGAGAAATGGCTTTGTATTTGGCAAGATTTTTGATGTTGGCAGGATCCGAAACAATGACCATGTATTGATTACGCCCTTCCTCCGTTGAACCAATGGATTGCAATTTTACCCGTGGTGAAGCAGCGGCCACTTTTTTCAAATAAGCCTCTGTTTGTGTAAAATTAGCCAAGTGATAATTGTCGCCAATGTGAAAGCCAAAATGTGATTTTGGTGTGGGAACTTGTGCGGACAATCCAAAGGAAGCCAAAAGGAAAAATAGTAAGATTTTTTTCATGTTGATGAAGAGGTTGAAAGATCAAAGATAGAAAAATCACAAACAAATCAATTTCATTAAAATCGATTTGTTTGTGATTTTGGTCACGGAGAAAAAAGAATTCTTGTTCGAACTTGCAGGCATAAATTTTAACAGCATGCAACCCAAATTTTATTTTATACTCTTATTATTCAGTATTTCCTCTTTTTTTATTTTTGCACAACATCAAGAGATCCATAGTACTCCCCATCTTTGGAAGGGGAAAAAAAGTATGGCGGAAGATTCAACATCCTTGTTGTTTGCTTTCAAGCATGGAAAGGTGCACGGCAATTTAAGGTATTTTTTTATGGCAACAGAAAATCAAGATTACTTATCTGATGTGCATGCAAATGCCATTGGCGGGGGATTGTTTTATGAGACTGCCCGGTACAAAGGTTTTCAATTTGGTGTAGGTGGGTATTTTATTTATAATTTGGGCTCATCTGATTTAACGTACAAAGACCCCTACACACAAACTTTGGCACGCTATGAAACTGCCTTATTTGATTTAGAAAATTTAGCTAATAAAAACGATATTGATCGATTGGAAGAGCTTTACATCAAATATAATTTCAAAAATTCTCACATTTCCATAGGTAAACAATTGATCAATACTCCCTTTATTAATCTTCAAGATGGCCGAATGCGCCCAACCGAGGTAGGAGGAATTTATGGCGAACTTTTTCCTGGGAAAAAAAATAAGTTGGAAGGTGGCTATCTCTATGAAATTTCTCCTAGAGGGACGGTAGACTGGTTTGGTATAGGCGAGTCCATTGGAATCTATTCGAATGGTATAAATGTGGATGGGACAAAAGGTGATTACGCTGGAAATATCGAATCTAAAGGAATTTATTTGGCTGGATATACCCATCAATTAGCTCATCAGCAATCGTTAAAATTCTGGAATGTGTATGTGGACAATGTTTTCAATACCTCTATGGTGCAATGGGATGCCAAAAGAAATTATTGGGTGGCAGGCATTCAATACACACAACAACAATCCATCAACCATGGTGGAAATGAGGATCTCAAGAAAACTTATTTTTTACCCAATCAAGTTTCTCGTGTCATCAGTAGTAAAATAGGATTTGAGAAAGGGAATTGGAAAACATCAATCAATTACACCAGAATTACCGCAGAAGGACGATATTTGATGCCCCGAGAATGGGGTAGAGATCCCTTTTATACCTTTATGCCAAGAGAGAGAAATGAAGGTTTAGGGGATGTAAACGCAATCGCAGGGAAAGTCAGTTACGTATTTCCATCTTATCCTTTGAAATTAAACCTTAGTTATGGATATTTCGATTTACCTGACGTGAAAAATTTTGCTTTGAATAAATATGGGCTTCCTAGCTATACCCAATTGAACTTGGATGTGAGTTATGAATTTGCCAATTTTTTAGAAGGTTTAGAAATTCAAGCTTTATATGTACACAAAGCCAACCAGGGAGAAACCTATCAAAATGACAAATACCTCATTAATAAGGTGAATATGAGCAATTATAATCTGATCATGAACTTTCATTTTTGAGTCAAATAAAAAAAAGGCGCTTGTGATAAAAATCACGTTAAAGCTCTAAAAAAGGATCGAAATTTGTATCATTAAATGACAAACACACACATGGAAATTATTGGATATTTTGCTTCATTACTTATTGGAATTTCACTTGGATTAATCGGTGGAGGAGGTTCTATTTTAACAGTGCCCGTTTTGGTATATTTATTTGGGGTTGATCCTATTTTAGCCACGGCCTATTCACTTTTTGTGGTAGGGGCTAGTTCATTGGTAGGGGCTTTTCCAAAATACCAACAAGGCTTAATCAATGTAAAAACAGCCATCATTTTCGGGATACCTTCCATTGCCGCTGTTTATGCGACCCGGAAATTCATAGTGCCCTTGATTCCTTCCGAAGTTTTTACCTTGGGAGATTTTATGGTCACCAAATCCATACTAATGATGGTCTTGTTCGCCATTTTGATGGTCGCAGCATCCATTTCCATGATCAGAGGTAAATGTGAACAATGTGAAAAAGAAAAATCAGGGACTTATGTAGAAGAAAAGCAAGTGTTCAACTATCCCCTTATATTGATTGAAGGAGCTGTAGTTGGAACTTTAACCGGACTAGTAGGTGCAGGAGGAGGATTTTTAATCATCCCAGCCTTGGTAATGCTTTCTAAATTATCCATGAAACAGGCAGTTGGTACATCTTTATTAATTATTGCCGCTAAATCATTGATTGGATTTACCGGAGATCTTGGACACCAAGAAATTGATTGGAATTTGTTATTGACAGTGACAGGATTAGCTATTGTAGGGATTTTCTTGGGAGATATTATTAGTAAAAAAGTAGATGGTAATAAATTAAAAGTAGGTTTTGGATGGTTTGTTTTGGTGATGGGTATGTATATCCTGATTCAACAATTGGCCTTCCCTTTAAAATAAATAAACACATTCACAGCATAATAATTAACAAATGAAAGTAGAACAAATTTACACAGGATGTTTAGCACAAGGTGCTTATTACATTGAGAACAACGGAGAAGCAGCGATCATTGATCCACTTCGTGAGGTACAACCTTACATTGAAAAAGCAGAAAGAAATGGAGCGAAAATTAAGTACGTGTTCGAAACGCACTTTCACGCAGATTTTGTCTCTGGACACATCGATTTATCAGCTAAAACAGGGGCGCCAATCGTTTATGGACCCAATGCAGCTTGTGCTTTCGAATGTATTACTGCAACGGATGGCCAAGAATTTCCTTTAGGAAACGCAAAAATTCGTGTTATTCATACACCGGGACACACGATGGAATCGACTTGTTTCTTATTAATTGATGAGACAGGAAAAGCGACTAGCTTATTTTCTGGAGACACTTTGTTCATCGGAGATGTGGGTCGTCCAGATTTGGCACAAAAGGTAAAAGCTGATCTTACTGAGGATATTTTGGCAGGGCATTTGTTCGACTCTTTGCGCAATAAAATCATGCCATTAGCGGATGACATCATCGTTTATCCTGCTCACGGTGCTGGCTCAGCTTGTGGAAAAAACATGAGCAAGGAAACGACGGATACATTGGGTAATCAAAAGAAAACCAATTATGCCTTGAATCCAGCTTTAACGAGAGAGGCATTCAAGAAAGAGGTATTAACAGGTTTAGTTGCTCCTCCGGCTTATTTCCCTTTGAACGTATTGATGAATATCCAAGGATATGATTCCATAGATAAAGTAATGGAGCGTGGCCAACACGCTTTATCTCCCGCAGCATTTGAAGTAGCAGCCAATGAAACAGGTGCATTGATTTTAGATACACGTGATCCACAAACTTTTGCAGCAGGATTTATTCCAAATTCAATCAATATTGGAATTGATGGGTCTTTTGCTCCATGGGTGGGTGCAATGATTCCTGATATCAAACAAGAAATTTTATTAGTAACGGATGAAGGACGTGAAGAAGAAGTTATAACTCGTTTAGCTCGTGTAGGATATGATTTTACCTTTGGTTATTTGAAAGGTGGAATTGCCGCATGGAAAGCCGCAGACATGGAAGTGGATACGATCACATCGATCAGCCCTGATGAAATGTTTGCTCGTTTTGAGGCAGGTGAAGGTGAAATCATCGACGTACGTAAAAATTCAGAGTATTTAAGTGAGCACGTGGTGGAGGCAGAAAATGCTCCCTTGGATTTTATCAACGACAGCATGTTGAAAATTAATAAAGACAAAACGTATTTTGTTCATTGTGCAGGTGGTTATCGCTCCATGATTTTCAATTCTACCCTTAGAGCTCGTGGCTATGAAAATTTGATCGATGTCAATGGTGGTTTTAAAGCTATTAAAGAATCAGAGAAATTTAAAATTACGGACTATGTTTGTCCTTCAACTTTATTGTAACATGGAAGATTTATTAAAAAACCCTGCTACTACGGTAGTAGATGTTCGAGAGACGAATGAATTTGCAAGTGGCCATTTTGATGGAGCGGTTAATATTCCTTTGGGAATTGTTCCTTTAAAATTAGATGAATTTAAATCAATGAACGGGCCGATAGTGGTTTATTGCAGAAGTGGTAATCGTTCTGGTATGGCTATGAACCTGTTGAAACAAGCTGGAATCAGCGAAGTTTACAATGGAGGAGGTTTAACTGATATGTTAATTTATCAAAATTAATATGCTAGCTAACCTAACAAGTAATTGGGGATTCATGCGCATTATCCGCCTAGTAGTAGGTGGATATGCGCTTTATCAAGCCATTCTCTCGTCTGATATTCTCATGGGAATATTGGGACTCGTCATTCTAGTAATGGCTTTGCTAAACATGGGCTGTGGCACTCAGGGTTGCGGAATACCTGCCCAATCGCCTACATCTAAAAACACCAATGACGTTGAATATGAAGAAATACATTCAAAAGAATAGATGGTCCATATTGGGAGGAATATTGGGCGGCATTGCGGGGTATTTTTATTGGAAAGAGATTGGATGTTCCACAGGAACGTGCCCCATTACAAGTAAACCCTTGAATAGTATTTTTTATTTTACGTTATTGGGTTATCTCATGATGAATACAATAACTGCTTGGAAAGAACCCTCTTCTGAGCATAAAAATTAAAAAGACAGTTTATAACTAACTTTAACTTACCTAAAAAAAATGATCGAAACTATCACACAACCCTGGCCATGGTACACGGCAGGAATTATCATTGGACTCATCGTGCCAGCCCTATTAGTTTTAGGGAATAAGCACTTTGGTATCTCAGCTAATCTAAGACATGCTTGTGCGGCTTGTTTGCCAAGTAATATTCCTTTTTTTACTTACGATTGGAAAAAAGAATCTTGGAATTTCTTTTTTGTAGGAGGGATTTTAGTGGGTGGAATTATTTCCACGCTTTATTTGGGATCAGACGAACCCGTAATTGTGCATCCAGATTTAGCTAAAGAATTAGCTAGTTATGGCATTACTGATTTCTCAGGTATGGTGCCTGCTCAATTATTTTCATTCGAAAGTCTCTTTACTTTAAGGGGTTTCTTGATGATGGTCGGCGGAGGATTCTTGGTTGGATTTGGTGCTCGTTATGCTGGTGGATGTACTTCAGGCCATGCGATCATGGGTTTATCTGATTTACAATGGCCTTCTTTAGTAGCGACCATCTGTTTCATGATTGGCGGATTTATCATGGCCAATTTTATTTTACCTTTCATCTTACACTTATAAAAAAATGGAAAATAAGACAAAAGAACAACACGCAGATCCTGTTGATTTT
This sequence comes from Spirosomataceae bacterium, assembly GCA_044372695.1. Classification (GTDB taxonomy): domain Bacteria; phylum Bacteroidota; class Bacteroidia; order Cytophagales; family Spirosomataceae; genus Aquirufa. The sequence goes on along the minus strand of JBILRJ010000083.1, from coordinate 3,462 downwards.
GAAGTACGCTCGTTGGACACCATGTGTGTCAATGAATCTGAATTGAAACACCCTTGGTATTACAACTTGAAATACAGTGCAGTTGGCATCATTTTTGGGATTGTATTCATTAAAGCGGAAATTATTTCTTGGTTTAGAATTCAGGAAATGTTTCGTTTACAAAGTTTCCACATGTATGGTGTGATTGGTACCGCAGTGGTTGTAGGTGCTATTTCGGTATTTTTGATCAAGAAATTCAAGATCAAAAGCATCCATGGTGAAGAAATCACGTTTACCGATAAGAAGTTCAATAAAGGCCAAATCATTGGTGGCTTAATGTTTGGTTTTGGTTGGGCTATCACTGGCGCTTGCCCAGGACCTCTTTTTGCGCAAGTAGGAACAGGTGCCCTAGTTATTTTGGTTGTTGTGCTGAGTGCAACTGCTGGAACATGGGTATATGGCAAATTCAGAGATCAATTGCCTCATTAAGAGATAAGAAAGTAGAGATCAGAGGGATTTCGGTTTCAATCGGGATCCCTCTTTTGTTTATTAATATTTAAAAATATCAACAACGAAAATCAATTAACTTGAATTATGAAAAATCTAAATGCCATTGGACTGGATAAGTCCAAATCGAAAGAGCTTGCTGAGAAATTAAATGTTCTTTTAGCGAATTATTCTATTTTCTATCAAAATACAAGAGGATACCATTGGAACATCAAAGGCCAAAAATTCTTTGAACTACACCTGAAATTCGAGGAGCTATACACCGATTTACTTTTAAAAATAGATGAAGTAGCAGAACGCATCCTTACCTTAGGACACACACCACTCCATAACTATTCTACCTACAAACAGACTTCTCTAATTACTGAAAGTACGGAAGTTTCAGACGGAATCAAGGCAGTGGAAAATATCCTTGAATCATTTAAAATAACAATTACACTTCAAAGGGAAATCCTAAATTTAGCAGCCGAGACGGAAGATGAAGGTACCAATGCACTAATGAGTGATTACATTCGAGCACAGGAAAAACTGGTCTGGATGTACTCAGCATTTTTATCTATCTAAAAACAAAAAAAAGACGCTATCTAATGACAGCGTCTTTTTTTAACTATCTAAATTCTTTATTACCTGAACGTATAGTCCACTCCGGTTACTTGACTTAACAAGGCTTGTGGACCATCTAGAATCTTCGCATCTTGGCGCAAGGTCGGAGTAACTGGAGAAAATTTAGCCAAATACTCTTTCATCATACTATGTAGGGTATAGGCCGTATTTTTAGCTTCCTTTACACCTTTCATTCTGCAAAGCATATCCTCTGGATCGCCGTCTCTTTCACAAGCACATAGCACGTAAGATTTTTCTAAGTCCAAGGGAGCACCCCCAATAATGACTTTTTGAACACGATGACCAACACGTTCAAATGCTTTGAACTCGACTTGCATGCCTTTGAAACGGATAAACCAACCGCCAAAACGCAAAGAAGCATCCTGTGCAAATACGTTCTGCAATTCCTTTTCTAACCAATTCATGATTTGTTGGCCTGTCGCTTTCGCTGTCCGAATCGTGGAGTCTACGGGTAGCATATCATATAAATATCCCTCTGTAATGGCTACTTTTCCATCCTTTCCGGGCACGCGCGGTGGACAAAAACGGAATCCATTAGATAAGACAACATCTGCATTCACCTTCCATTTTAAAGCATCAACGATCAATGTATCAATGGTGTTCTCTACCACAAAGTTGCGATATAAAGGAAGGGTACTGTAGCCCAAAACTTGTTCAATTTCAGATTTAAAAGGTTTTTCTAATTCCTGAACTAAATTTAAAATCTCCTTTTTTGCAGGGTATTTAATCGGATCTACCTCAACCAATTCGTAAGTCGACCCCGTAACTTTACCATCTTTAACCTGAATGTCTAATTTACCAATAAATGAACCGAAAGCACCTGGCTCAACGATCTTGGTATATTCTGCTTGAATGGGTTTGCGAACGCGCTCATGGGTATCTGCACCAAAAATATAATCGACACCCGCACAATGTGGATTATTTCCCAAAGCAATTTGTTGAGAAAGCCCCAAGTGGGATAAAATAATCACAAAATCACATTGCTCTTGCTCGCGCAATAGCGTGACATAGTCTTTTAAATTTTCTTCTGGTTTGGTGTAAATAATCCCCTTGCTGTACATCGGCGATTGACGTAATGGTACCAATGGGTCAGTATATCCTAAAAAACCAATCTTTACACCAAGTCGGTGCATGATTTGATAGGGCTGAAAGATTAATTCACCTTTTTTCCCATCTCCCAAATCATGGTACATGTTGGCACAAATTTTAGGCGCCAATAATCCGCCCAATAGTTTCTGCATATTTTTCTTATAATAAACCACTTCCCAATTGCCAGGAAGGTATAAATCATAATTCATCGCATTCAACAAGGGTACAAAAGCCTGGCCTGTCGTTTTGACCGAAAGCATTGATCCTTGGAACATGTCCCCCGTATCGAGTGTGATGGTGTTCTCTGGATTTGCTTGTTTCATCCGATCTAAAGCACTTGCCATGTGTGCATAGCCACCTGCTTTACGAAAAACGAGCTCATCTTTTTCCCAAAAAAGTTCATCGTGTGCATGTAATTGACAATGCACATCTGTCGTCTGTAAAATGGTGATGTGTCCTGAATCTGTTTTGGTAGGAGTGCCATGGCTCGCTTCACTATTTTTGCCTTCAGAACTAGCGATAGGTGCAAGTGCTGCAACACTGGAGATGATTCCTCCTTGTAAAAATTTTCTTCTTGAATTCATTCTTTTATTTTTTTGACTTCTTGTGTTTTGCAATCCATTCTTTGATGGGCTTATACGGACCAAATTTATGTTGCGACTCCGGGAAAGGATCCGCATAAGGACCAAAAGGATGGTCAAATGGTTTTCCTGAAATATCTGGCCAATCTTTTGATAAATCTTTGCTAGGCCTTGGCATTGAATTGACATAAGCCGCTACATCCCAAGCCTCTTCGTCGCTTAATTGAGGTTTGTCGTAAGTTGAACCCAAGGGCATGTTGTATTTTACGTATCCAGCAAAATTCGACATTCTGAAAAGTCCGGCACCTTGATTGTAACTATGCGAACCCCAAAGCGGTGGATAAGTATATGATTTGCCCCCATCTGCAAATACGCCTTCTCCGTCTGCTTGATGACAAGATTGACATTTGGCGGCATAAACCTCCGCGCCTTTAATGGGATCAATGGCTCTTTTTAATCCTTTTAACTTAAATATACCAGCACCTTTCGGTGTAACTCCTTTTTCAACATCGCTGCCTAACCATTTAATGTATGCCAGAATTCCTTTCATTTCTTGACTTTCAGCTGCTAAAGCTTGACCATTTAAACTGCGTTCAAAACAATCATTGACGCGTTTTATTTGGTCTTCCACACTTCCTGATCGTGCTCTGAATTTTGGGTAGGTAGATTGGACGGCAAAATA
>JBILRJ010000390.1:0-2638 GCA_044372695.1 Spirosomataceae bacterium | reverse complement strand
ACTAAATATTCAAGAATAAATTGAAGTGTTTTTCCTTCGAGTGGGTCCATGGCGTATGTTTTTGGATACAAATATAGTTTATTTTCCTCCGCCTTCGACTCCGCTCAGGCATCGGTTGGTAGTAGTGTATTCTTTTCTCTTAATATTTTCGGTTTCGATTCTTGAACTCATTTCCGATGCCTGAGCGGAGTCGAAAGCGGAGGAATTATTTATTTATATAATGACTCTTATTTTGGCAAATAGCCAATGCATGAAGTAAGTACTTTTGATTTTCGATAAGTGCTTCTTTCTTTTTTCGAGACCATTTTTGGATCTGTTTTTCTCTAAAGAAGGCATAATCTATCCGTGTGAAAACTTCGAAATAAACTAATTCAACAGGGATTCTATTTTTTGTATGATTGGCACCTTCACCATTTTGGTGTTGTAATACCCGCCTTTCTAAATCGATTGTGCTGCCTGCGTAATAGCTTTCATCAGCACATTTTAAGATATACATGTATCCTATCATGATAAAAATTGTTTTAGTGGTAAGTTTATTTGTTCCTCTGCCTTCTTCTTCGCTCAGGCATCGGTTGGTAGTAGTGTATTCTTTTCTCTTGATATTTTCGGTTTCGATTCCTGAGCTCAGTTCCGATGCCTGAGCGGAGTCGAAGGCGGAGGAATTGGTAATGTAATATTCTTTTCTCTTTTTAATTTCGTTTCCGATGCCTGAGCGGAGTCGAAGGCGGAGGAAATGGATGTGAAAATTTCTATTACATCGACAACTCCAACCACCTCAATTCTTTTTCCTCTAACGTGTTTTTGATATCTTCTATTGCTTTTGACCAATTAGCTAATTCTTGAAAATTCTCTGATCCGGCATTTAACTTTTCAATCAATGTTTCTTTCTCCGCTTCCAATTTGGCCATTTCCTTCTCCAAATCCTCAAACTCCTTTTGCTCTTTGAAAGATAATTTTTTCGCAGGCGCATTTGTGGAAGTACTTTCAACGGCCGTTGATGCTGAACTATCTTTGACCACTTTTACTTCGGGTTGCTTTTCTTTGTTTTCCAACGCAATCCGATAATCCGTGTAATTGCCATTGAAGAAATTCACCTCGCCTTCACCTTCTACCAATATCAATTGATCCACCAAATTATCCATGAAGTACCTGTCGTGCGATACCAACAATAAACAGCCTTGGAATTCACTCAAAAAGTCCTCCAATAACTGTAAAGTATCCAAGTCCAAGTCGTTGGTTGGCTCATCCAAAATCAAGAAATTGGGATTGGTGACCAATACTTTCATCAATTGCAATCGCTTCTTTTCCCCTCCCGATAATTTGGAAACTGGCGTATATTGTTGCGCAGTAGGGAACAAAAATTTGCTTAAAAATTGACTCGGGGTTAAACTTTCATTTTTACCATAAGGAATTACTTCTGCAATTTCCGTAATGGTATCTATGACTCTTTGTTCAGGTCTAAATTCAAAGGGCAATTGCGTATAATAACCAATCACCAAAGTTTCTCCCGGATCGATCGTGCCCGAATCAGGTTGAGTATTTCCTGTCAATAATTGAAGAAAAGTAGTTTTACCAGCTCCGTTCTTTCCAACTATTCCTATTCGATCTTTTTTCTTGAAGGTATAAGTGAAATCGTTGACAATTTTCTTTTCGCCCCAAGCCTTTTTTAAATGATTGATTTCAATGATTTTATTGCCCAGTCTCGACATCTGGATGTTCAATTCTAGCTTGCTATCGTCAATTTTCTTGTTGGCCTTTTCTTCTGTGTCATAAAAGGCATCAATTCGAGATTGTGCTTTAGTTCCCCTTGCTTTGGGTTGCTTGCGCATCCACTCCAATTCTTTTTTATATAAATTCTTTGCTTTGGAAATACTGCTTGCCTCTGAGGCCTCACGCTCGGCTTTCTTTTCCAAGAAATAGGCATAATTTCCTTCGTAAGTATATAGTGTGCCTTCTGCCAATTCAAACATTTTATTGCAAATCTTATCCAAAAAGTACCTATCGTGAGAAACGACCAAAACGGTAACGTTGGGTCCCGACATAATTCCTTCTAGCCACTCAATGGTTTCAATGTCCAAATGGTTGGTTGGCTCATCCAAAATCATGATGTCTGGACTCTCGATCAATAACTTAGCCAGAGCTAAGCGTTTCTTTTGACCTCCAGAAAGCGTGGACACTTTTTGTTCCCCGTCTGGGATGCCTAAGCGTGAAATGATTTGTTTGGCTCTCGCTTCATAATCCCAAGCATTGTTGATCTCCATCAAAGAAAAGGCTTCTTCCAATTCACTCGGATCTCCCGAAATCATCGCTTTTTCGTAATATTTGATGGCAACCGCACTCGGTAAATCATCGGAAAATAGGTAGTTCAACACTTCCTCATTTTCATTGAAGTCAGGGTTTTGCGGTAGATAACCTACTCGAATTCCTTTTCGGATAGAGATTTTTCCTTCATCTGGACTTTGCATTCCCATCAATGTTTCCATCAAGGTGGTCTTGCCTGTTCCATTTTTGCCAATTAAGGCCACTTTTTCACCTTTTTGTAAACCAAAAAACAGGTTTTTAAACACCCATCTCTCGCCCAAATTGCGTGAAACATTCTCTGCCGAAAGGTAATTCATTGTTTGTTGTTAAAGAATTC
>JBILRJ010000389.1:0-2639 GCA_044372695.1 Spirosomataceae bacterium | reverse complement strand
GTATTGGCATCATGCAACACCGCATGACGGTGAGAGAAAGTACCTCTTTGTACATCTTGACCTGATAAACGCACCATTTTGCCTTCCGACAATAATGAACCATAAGCAAGTAATTCCGCAGTCGCCCAATTCAATTGACCTTTTTCAAAGAAAACTTTTCGGTCTGCAATGACTTTTTCAATTTGCTTTAGGGCAACAAAATCTTTCGGTAAGGTAGTCAAGGCTTTCGCCACTTTTTCAATTAAATCCTTCTTAATTCCAGTAGAGGGTGATTTTTCAAAATCCTTCGATTCAGCATAGCGCAATTCTGACCAAGCATTATCCAATTTTAAGGGAATGTAAGGAGGTCGCACTTTTTGTTTTACTTGATCCAAACGAGCTTGTAATTCAGCTTTGAAAGCAGAATCCATTTGCTCGGCAAGTTTAGCCTCTATATCTCCTCTAGAAATCAGCTTTTGCGTATAAATCTCACGAGGATTCGGGTGATTGGTAATGTTGGCGTACAAAGTAGGTTGAGTAAATCTAGGTTCATCAGATTCATTATGACCATTTCGGCGATAACAAACCATGTCGACAAACACATCTCTGTTAAATTCCTGCCTAAATTCCGCAGCAATACGAGAAACAAACACCACCGCCTCTGGGTCATCACCATTCACGTGAAAAACCGGTGCATCAATAATTTTGGCTACATCTGTACAGTAAATTGATGAGCGAGCATCTTCAAAATCGGTAGTAAAACCTACTTGATTATTGATCACAAAATGAATGGTTCCACCCGTCTTATAACCTTTCAGTTTGGCCATTTGAGTAACCTCATATACGATTCCTTGGCCAGCCACTGCAGCATCCCCATGAATTAATATGGGCAATACTTTGTCATAATCGCCACCATAATGTGCATCTGCGCTAGCCCGACAAAATCCTTCTACTAAAGGATTAACAGCTTCTAAATGAGAAGGATTAGGCGCTAATTTCAAAGAAATTTCACTGCCTTTAGGAGAAACGTGCTTGCTCGAGTAACCTAAATGGTATTTAACATCACCGTCTCCGTGAATTTGTTCAGGAACATTTCCCTCAAATCCATCAAAAATGGATTCATAGGATTTGTGCATGATATTAGCAAGTACATTGAGACGACCTCTGTGGGCCATTCCAATCATCGCCTCTTTTACTCCAGCATCAGCAGCAGTGTTAATGATTGCATCAAGGCCGGCAATTGTACTTTCTCCACCTTCCAATCCAAAACGCTTTTGGCCTAAATATTTAGTCCCTAAAAAGTTTTCAAAAACTACAGCTTCATTTATTTTCTGCAAAATCTGCTTTTTTTCTTCCAAAGTTGGATTAAATGCTAGAGCTTCTTTTTCAATTTTATTTCTTAACCATTCTTTCACTTCCACTTCGCGGATATATGCATATTCGAAACCAATGGTTCCTGCGTAAATGGTATGTAGAGAGGCAATTATTTTACGTAAAGTGGATGGACCTATTCCCATAAAAGAACCTGCTTGAAAAACAGTATCTAAGTCCGATTCCGTCAAGGAATAATCCGTATAATCCAAACGAGGCCGACGATCTTTACGCTCTCGGACAGGATTTGTTTTGGACAACAAATGACCTCTAGAACGAAATGCTTTGATCAAACTTATGACAGACATTTCCTTTTGCACATGACCCACATTAGAGGAGGCAATCGTATTGGTGCTACCTGATTCCTCTTGCCATGTTTGAGCAAAATCAAAACCCTTGAAAAAATCTCTCCAAGCAGGATCAACAGAATTTGGATCTTTTTGAAAAACTTCATACAAGTCAGCGATGACCTGCGTATCTGCGTTGGCTATAAAGGAAAATGAATCCATAATTTTAAATTCTGATGGTTCAGAAAAAAGTTTCAAACGTTAATGAATTGGTTAAAATCAATATTCTCTACAAAAAAAATCCTCGCAATTTACAAAATGAAAATGTATTTAAATCAAATAATGAGCTTGTTTTTTCTGAAAATAAAAACAATTTTAAAAGCAAAAATTTTCATTCAAAAACAACCCATTTAAAACTTGTAATAATCAAATTAAAACCCCTTAAAATGAAATAAAAAAGAGTTTTGGGGTTTTAAGGTCGAAATTCTCTGATTCTGCCATTACCTAGATCAATTTCATATCTTAAAAATAGCTGGTGAAATCCCGTATTTAAATCTGGATTAGCTGTAGAAGTAGATCCACTCATGGTAGTATTGACATTTTTCCCTAAAAAGTCGTAGGCGTATCCTACTCGAAAATGCCCGAGCGGAACCTCTACACTCCCCAGCATCGCATCATTTCCTAATTCGGATCCGGTATTTTGGTACCATATACCTATTCCAAATTTTTCTTTGTACCAAAAAACAAAATTAAAATCTGTTTTTAGTTGGGTGGTAGAAATCGTTGAGATATAACGTACTAAAGTACCCAACTTCAAGGTGTGATCACCTTGCAAATGAAGTAAATAATCCATTTTACCATATATAGGATTGGCAGAAGGCCAAGATAAATTGGCTAAATTGTTCGTAGGCATGCTGATGCCAACTTGCAAATTTTCCGTTATGTAAGAAGAACCTAAACCCCAACTAGTACCCATAACGGCACTTCCCAGCCCTGACCTGA
>JBILRJ010000387.1:0-2640 GCA_044372695.1 Spirosomataceae bacterium | reverse complement strand
ACGATCCAATCGTAAGTAGAGATTGGAATCAATCTAATAAAGATTTCGCTGAGTTGAATTTCCAACAAACACCTGTTCCTGCGGCTTTGGCAACTTTGAGTCAGAAACAAGCTGAGATAAGACGTTACGAAAGTGAAGTCTTGAACCAATTAGCTTCTAAAGTTGGAGCCAAGGAAATTAAGTTTGATAAAGTTTTTGCACAGGTTTCGGCCAATGCCAACACGGTAGTTGCTGGAATGGAGTATCAAGCTGAAGTATTTATTGCAGCGACATCCAGTGGATTTACACCAAGAATGAGTTTTAATGGATCAGCCATTCCTGTTTCAGATGGTAGAGGCCAAATTAAATTCAAGACTGGTGGAGGAAATTATGATGCTAACGGATTATCTAAAAAATCTTACACAGCCACAGTTTCTTACATGAGTCCAGCTGGTCCGAAAACAGAATCGGTTACAAAAGAATATTTTGTTCTCAAACCTACCTATAACATTGAAACAGCCACACTACCTGCTTTGTATTTGGGTTGTGCCAATCGTTTGAGTGTTGCGAGTCCTGGTTTGGGTGCGCTCTGGAATCCTCAATTCTCTGCTGATGGTGGTGAAGCGATTGCTGGTCAAAGCCGTGGGAAAGTGACCATTGTACCTACTTCTGCCAATGTTACTTTGAATGTAGCCAATTCGGGTACTTTATTGGGGAAGGAAACGTTTAGAGTGCGTCGTGTTCCTAGACCAGAAGTTAAATTTTTTGGAAATGCAGGAGAATTGGATGAGAAACGTGGAATTAGTGCAACTTCTTTGAGAACGATTGATGCACGTGCCTTAGCTGATGAATCGTTTAAATCGACGAATCCAGAGGATGCCAATTTCAGGGTTTCTGAATTGTATGTTGCTTTGGCTAGGGGTCAGAGAAAAATTGATGACATAACTTTGCCAGGGAGTGGTTCGTTGGCAAAATTAGCGGCTCAAGCACAGGCTGGTGACCGATATTATATTGAAGTGAAAGGAGTTCAGAGAAAGAATTTTAAAGGAACAGTTGAGTCGATTCCTTATTCCTTATCTAAAAATATTCCTTTATTTTAACGATAGAAAAATATTGTTTTATGAAATTATTACTAAGTATTAGTATTTGTTTGGTTAGTTTTTTGAGCTTTCAGTCCTTGGCTCAAGAAAAACCTTTGAATTCTTCTCAGCAAAATTCAGTTAGGCCAATAGACGATGCTAATGTTCACTTTCGGGTTCGATTATGGCGCCGTTTAGATTTAAACGAGAAAATCAACCAACCTTTATTTTCTTATAACAATGAAATTTCTAAATTTTTAGTTGAGTGGGTAGCAGCTGGACTGTTAACACCTTACACCAACGATTCACTTACGACTAAAATGTCTGTCGCTCAATTTAAGGAAAACTTAAAAATTGAAGAGGGCATTGTAGATGGTGAATTATCAGATGCTGAAAAATCTGCAGGGTTTGGTGCTGATGCAAAAGCGACTACTAATGCTGGAGCAGATGATGGTTGGGGTGGTAAAACCGCTTCGACTGGTGCAGAAAAGCCTGCAGTTGCCGATAATTCCTTTGCGGAAAAAGCCTCTTCTACTACTGCGGCATATTATTTTCCAAAGGAGTTAACCATTATTGAAATCAAAGAAGATGCTTTGATTGATCGTCAACGATCACGTATGTATTTTGATATTCAGACATTTACGTTAATCATACCTGCCGCCAAAACGAAAGCAGGTTTTGACAAGCCGATTGCTTCCTTCAGGTACAAGGATGTTTACAAATTATTCAGGAATAACCCCAATTGTATTTGGTACAATTCTCAAAATGAAATTCAACATAAAAATATGGCAGATGCATTTGATTTAAGAATGTTTCAGGCTCGCATTGTCAAAAAAGGTAATTCTAAAAATCAATACTTGACGGACATCAATAATAGTGATATTGATGGGTTAAATCGCTCTCAACTATTGGAATATGAATTATTGGAATTGGAACACGAAATGTGGGAGAATTAATCATATTAGTCATTTTTAAGGGAGATTTTCTCCCTTTTTTTATGCCATGTTGATTGCACTTAAAAATGGTAATATTTTATTATAATACATCTTTTAATAGAGAATAATTAAAATTCACATCAAATTAAGGGACTTATTGTTTTATTTATTCCTTTTTTTAAAGACTTAGATGTAAATTGCAAAGTAAAATTGAATAAAATTAAATATGTCGTATCAACGCAAGACAAAAATTGTTGCCACAGTAGGACCCACTTCCGAGTCCAGAGAATCATTAATTCAATTAGCTAAAGCTGGAGTGAATGTGTTTCGTTTAAATTTTTCGCATGGTACACATGAGGATCATTTGGAAAGATTGAAAACCATTCGTTCAATTAGTGAAGAATTCAATTTGAATTTAAGCATCTTACAAGATTTACAAGGGCCTAAAATTCGAACTCAATTAGTGGAAGGCAGTGGCGTATTGTTGGAGGCTGGAAAGCAATTGATTTTCGCAATGGATGAGAATTTGTTGGGTACCGCTGAAAAAGTAGGCACGACTTATACGTCCATGTATTTAGACGTAAACGTTGGAGAACGTATTTTGATGGACGATGGCAATTTAGAAGTCAAGGTCTTGGCAATAGATA
>JBILRJ010000388.1:0-2640 GCA_044372695.1 Spirosomataceae bacterium | reverse complement strand
AATTTTAATTCGTTTAATAAAGCACTCAAACACAAAGAAGTGCAAGCAACGCGTTCGTCAGCTGCACCATAATAGATAAAAAGCGTGTCATTTTGCACCAAAGCACCGGTAGGAAAACACACGTTGTTCACGTTACCCAATTTCTCCCAATCTTCTTCAGGAATAAATAATGGATAAGGTAGTCGGGCTAATTCAATCAACGGATTTTCTAAATCAAAAAGTGCTGCACAAGCCGTATATACATAACCGTCTACACTGTCATATACTCCGTGATAAATCAATAGCCAACCGTCTGGAGTTTCAATGGGTGGACAACCACCTCCTAAATAACACACTTCATGGGAATATTTGGAAGTCATCATGATCCAATCTGATAAATGCAAAAAATAATTCTCCCAAAATTCGACGGTCAAATCCGTTAATTCATCAACCAAAACCAATTGGATATCAGGTCGAATTCGATGGATAAAACAAAATTTATCATTGATTTTACGAGGAAAAAACAAGAGGTTTTTATCCCAAATGATGGATTTTTGATTGACTTTATCGACCAAAACAAATGAATCGTTGTATCGAATGTATTTGTCGTTAATTTTCCCTTGAGATTCAGCCAATTTTTGGAATTTTTCGTAAGTAAATTGGGGTACCATGACACCCTGTTTGGTGAAATTAATCAAATCGAAGGACGTCGCTAAAGCACCCAAAGCAGTTACACCATCATAAGCCGTGTAGGTCAAATAAAACAAGCCATCTATTTGGCTAATGCGTGGATCCTCTAAACCTTGAGATTCATAGGGGTGTTGAGAAAACAACACAGGAACATCAGCACGGAGTTCTACTTCCGTGGGGCTCGATAATTTGGCATAACCTATACTCGAAAAATTACCCTCTTTCACGGCCCGGTAAAACAAATGGATGACATCTCCAATCTGTATAACCGCAGGATTCATCACTCCCCGATTCTCAAAACCCAAGGTGGTTTTTTCCAATAAAACTCCTTCCTTTTTTATTTTTAGCTTCATATCCTAAAGGTTACCCATTAAAAAATGAATTAATTATATAAAAGAGCATCATTCTTGCAAGCTTTTGGGAAAAATGGGTAGGTGATGAGAAAATCCCCTTGTGAAATTTAATACCTTAATCTTCTTATATTTGACATAAAAATCAAGGTAATATGCTGAATCCTAGATTGTTGTTATTTAACCCTTTAAAATCTCATTGGGCCTTAATATTTGTCTTATGGCTAATATTAACAGGGATAAATCTTAACAAGGCATTCCATATTGACGACACATTTCATCTAGAAGCAGCTGAACACATTGGACAAAATCCAACGAAGCCAATGTCGATTTGGATAAATTGGGAAGATTCACCGACGGTGATGCATAAAGGAAATAACCCTCCGCTATTTTTCTACTTAATATACGTTCATCAATTACTTTTTGGCAATGGCGAAATATCGCTTCACATGCTTTTATCTGTTTTTACATTTTTAGCGCTTTTCTATTTTTTTCAATTAAGCCAACTGTTACAAGTAAAATCCCCAGGGATAATTTTAACCATATTTGCCTTTTGTTCCGCATTTATTGTAAATCAGAATATCATGCTAGATATACCTATTTTGGCTTTATCTCTCAGCATCATGTACTATCTATTGAAAGGCCAACAGTTGAACAATACAAATTATTACGCCATTTCTGCGACACTATTGTCCGTAGGGATGCTCATTAAATATTCATTATCCCCGCTTTTCCTCGTCATTCTAGTAACAATACTTATCTCTAAAAATTATAAAAAAAGTATCGTTCTAATCATCCCAATAATTGTCTTTATCATTTGGTCAATCTGGAATTATATGGACTTTGGGAATATCCACCTAATTTCTATTATTTCTAAACCAAAAGTGGAATCGCAAGTAAATAAATTATTACTATATGGTTCAAAAATAGTGGGGTTCATTGGCACATTGGGGGCAATTACAACTTTTACGGCAATTTTCATCTATGCGCAAATCCCGAAAAAAGAAACACGATTTTTGATCATCTTCGGATTTATCGCAATGACCATATCTGTTCCATTGGTTTATTTAAACGTAATTGAAGAGGTGATTTTTAATCGATTTTTAAATTTGATCTTTATTTTAAACGGTTTCGTTTTGATTGGTCTCATCTTCTATCAATCCTTGACAGAATTTATCAGTAAAAAATATGCCTTCTTTAGAACACCCCATTTTGTCATCTTAACCTACCTAATAACTGTTGCGGGCTTTTTTTTAGTGCTTGCCCCTTTCAACGCTACACGTCATTGTTTGCTTTTAATCCCCTTCATTCTTTTATTAGGTCACCAACATTTTGAGGCAACAAAAGGAATCATCAATAACTTAGTAGTAACAGGATCCATCATATTAGGATTATTATTGGGAATTTCCGATTGGGTGTATGCAGATTTTTACCGCAAAAATGCGAGTAAAATTCATTATCCAAATAAAACAATTTGGTCAATTGGTCATTGGGGTTGGCAGTGGTATTCCAGGCAAGCGGGTATGATTACTTTTGCTAAAAACAATGAATCCAATGTGCATGATGGGGATCTGATTGTATCGCCACACAACCTAGACAGGCAAAGAATTTCGAAAGAAAT
>JBILRJ010000386.1:0-2645 GCA_044372695.1 Spirosomataceae bacterium | reverse complement strand
TTCTGAATTACCTGTAGCCAAAGCAAGAGCTTACAAACCTGCCCACTTTTCCTTTAATGTGGAAGGTGGCCGTTGCGAAACTTGCCAAGGTGAAGGAGAAACAACGATTGAAATGCAGTTCATGGCAGACATTCGTTTAACTTGTGAATCTTGCAATGGTAGCCGGTTCAAACAAGAAATTTTGGACGTTAAATTTCAAGAAAAAACCATTTCTGATATTTTGGATTTGACGGTGGAAGAGGCGGTGGAGTTTTTTCGAGACAAACAACCCAAAATAGCTGATCGGATTGATGCCTTGCATCAAGTGGGCCTAGGCTATATCAAATTGGGACAATCTTCCAATTCATTGTCTGGCGGAGAGGCTCAAAGGGTGAAATTGGCCAGTTTTTTGGGCAAAGGAAATCCCAATAAAGGTAAAACTTTGTTTATTTTTGATGAACCGACCACAGGTTTGCATTTTCACGATATTAAAAAGCTTTTGAAAGCCATGAACGATTTGGTCGAGCAAGGAGACACGGTTGTGATCATTGAGCACAACATGGAAGTCGTTAAATGTGCAGACCACATCATTGACTTAGGCCCAGAGGGAGGTGAAAATGGTGGGTATATCACCTTTGAAGGGACTCCTGAAGAAATGGTTCTTTTAGAAAATAACTCCACCGCGCACTATTTAAAAGAAAAATTACTCATTCAAAAACCTTAATTTGCCGAATGTTTTTACCTGAAATGATTTCTTCTTTGGACGCCCGACTTCTGAAAATAACGGAAGGCTTGTTTTTGATGATTCCAGAGTTATTAATCATTTCATGGGTTTTTGTGAGTTTGTTCGCTGAATTATTTTTACACGGAAAGACCGAAAAATTTGCTACTTCTTGGCGTTATTTTATTGCTCAACTAGGAATTTTATTGGCTTTGGTCTTGTCGATGCAACGAATGAGCTTGTCCTTGAATGGATATGCTTCTTTTCAACTATTTGCCATCAATTCGGGAAGTAATTCACTGAATACCCTTTTGTTGTTCTTTGCTTTTTTGATTCTTTTCATCGCCCAAAACCAGGGTAAACGTTTTCAATTGGAAGAAAAAGTGGGCTTTTTGTCCATTTTGGGCGGTGCTTTATTGACCTGTTTGAGTGTTCATTGGTTGAGCATTTATTTGAGTATTGAATGGATGTCGATGGGGACTTATTTACTGGTGGGAATCCGAAAAGATGCCGCCGGTTCTAAAGCATCCATTCCTTATGTGTTGTTTGGATTAGCTACTTCGGCCTTGCTGTTGTATGGAATTTCTCTGATTTATGGCATTACAGGGACCTTATCCTTAGGAGATCCTACCTTTACGCGTGGAATCAGTGACGCGGATCCGGTGTTGATTGGAACAGCATTTGCGATGCTAGGCGCTGGATTTTTATTCAAAATGTCTTGGGTCCCTTTTCAGCCTTGGAGTCCCGATGTGTTAGAAACCTTGCCAGCATCTTGGATGGCTTGGATTTCCATTGCGCCTAAAATGGCCATAACTTTTTTGGGGATTCGTTTACTTCATGTTGTTCCAATTTCCTATACAGAGTCCATCTGTTTACTTGCTATTTTAACGCTCTTGGTAGGTAATCTTGGTGCTTTGCGTCAAAGTAATACCAAAAGGTTATTGGCTTATTCAAGTATTGCACATGGTGGTTTTATGGCCATGGCTTGGATTTTTCCTTCAACAGAGGCTGTCCCTGTTTTGTTGTTTTACTCGCTTTTATACGGAATCAGTTCCATTTTGGTATTTTTTGCCTTGGATGAAAATCCGACTGATTTAGTAGAGAAAAATGATTTAGAAAAATGGGCAGGTTTATCCAAATCGAAACCCATTTGGTCTTTATTTGTACTGATTGGATTTGTTGCTTCCATTGGTTTGCCGCCTGCTGGAACTTTCATCGCAAAGGTGACTTATTTCAGTTTAATTTGGCAGGAATACCAAAATTCTGGATTAACCATTGTTTTGATATTATTGTTTGTAGCCATTTTTACCACTGCTATATCTGTTTTCTATTATTTAAAGATTCCATTCCAAATTTATTTTAAAAATAGGCCTTCCTCCATCACGCTTACAGCCAAGGAGAATTGGGCTAGTCTATGGCCTTATGCACTTTTATGCTTGATCATTGTGCTTTCTACCATTTTCCCGAATCTGGTTTGGAATATTTGGAAATAAGCACGTAAAAAAAAGCTTTTTTGCCTTTTTAGGTCATTTTATTTGTTAATTTTGAGCACTGTTTGAACATCAATCCTAGAGAAATAACCAAAAATGTCTGATTCTATTAAACATGAATGCGGAATTGCATTAATTCGATTGCGAAAACCCTTCCAATATTATCTCGACAAATATAAAACTCCAAGTTACGGCCTCAATAAGCTGTACTTAATGATGGAAAAACAAGTCAACAGGGGACAAGATGGTGCAGGAGTTGCCAACATTAAAATCAACGTTAAACCAGGTAGTCGGTACATCAGTCGCTACCGATCAGTAGAACCTCAGGCAGTCGCCGATATCTTTGCCAAAATCAACAAAAAATTTCGAAAAGCACAAAAATTAGCCAAAGACCTGAAAAGGGAAACGGGTGTTGACCCTTCTCATGATGCGGATTGGTGGCAAGATAATGTAGC
>JBILRJ010000385.1:0-2660 GCA_044372695.1 Spirosomataceae bacterium | reverse complement strand
CCAGTTAATTTATTCTTACTGTCCACAAAAAATTGCCATCCAACCAATAAGCGAGCCATTTCACTCACATCTTCCTCTGTAAATTGAGAATTAGGCCCTTTGCCCACCGTAAACAATTCTTGTAATTCACGGGCATAATTTTCATCCGGATTATTTTTCTGACTGTGTTGCAGATTTAAATAATCCAACATCAAAGGGTCCAAGGTGATTTTATGAATGGTGGTTTTATAGGTTTCAAAAGAAGTATTAAAAAGGGTCATGTAGTATTGATACAACATTTTGACGCTTCCTTTTCCTGCTGGCAATAGATTATGCAAAAAGAAAACCATCCGCCAATGGATAGACGTACTTTGTTGAACCATGTTTCTAAAAAGCCATGAATCATGCGATGTGTGCCTCGGCCATGGCGACCCATTGGGCTCAGGTGCAAAGGCATATTCTTTGCCCGCTTCTATATATACGTGACCTTGTTTTTCCGTTTCCTCCTTCGTGATTTCATGATCATAGTCGTTCACTGGCACACCCGGTTGTTTTTCGGGCGTAAAAATTAAATCCAAGGATTTTTGTAAGCTCAGGTTATCTAAATCTAATAAATGCTTATTTGAATAGCCTGTTAATACCCGATTTAAGAGATGTTTTTTTTGTACCTTTCCCCATGTTCCGGTGTAAGCTTCAAGACCAGCATTAACGACAGATCTGGCCGATCGAGCAAGTTCAATTCGGGAGAAATTAACATTTTCCTTCTTGAATTGGGCTACTAAATCTACTTTTTTTGTATTTTGCATGGCTAATTTTGGATACAAATATAAAATTTTTCTTAAAAAAATACCATTTAATATTTTTAACCTTCCGTTTTTTAGAGATGAAAAGAAGTGAATTTACCAAAAAAACATGCCCTGCTATTTTACTCACTATTCTAGGTAGCACTTTTTTGGAATCTTGCAGCAACAACTCAGAAGAGGTGGCTCCCATTGTACCACAAGCGGAGCAAGAGTACCTAGATCGCCTGAAATCCATAGGTCCTTCCGGATTTTTATTATCTCAAAACAAAGGCTATTACAATCTCAAAAACAACACTTATTCTAAGTTATTAACTTCTTCGAATTTCATAAATGACCTGGATCGTGGCGTATTGTTGTTAAGACAGAGCGATACAAGTTTGTTAGTTTTTGATAATTGTTGTCCACACTTAGGCACTAAAAACCAATGGAGCCTGCAAGGCAATAAATTCAAGTGCGGTAACCACAACAACAGTTATGGCATAGAGTCAGGCCAAATTGCCTCTTGCGGCTCAAACAGCATGTATGGAAACTTACGTTCGTTCA
The DNA here is from genome assembly GCA_044372695.1 of Spirosomataceae bacterium. GTDB lineage: Bacteria > Bacteroidota > Bacteroidia > Cytophagales > Spirosomataceae > Aquirufa. The sequence continues at coordinate 1,335 of JBILRJ010000385.1, read as the reverse complement.
AATCAATACTATACAAGGATTTATTAACAGTAGATTTTAGTTAAGATAAGGAATCCTCTATTCGATTTTTTTAAATGGGAAAATTTCCAATCAACTAATTCGCTCAAATTTATCATTTTATCAATTATCTGAACTCTAAAAGCTGTAAATTGCAGGGGCTAAGGGGACGCATTCCCCTTAAAAAAATTTAAGTAAATTCTTTAAAATAAAACTTATATTTTTAATCAGCTAACTGATTTTTTGAATGGTGTTTTTAGAGAAAATTGTTGATTGATTGTTGAACCAATTCGAAGGATTTTCCAACCTTTGAATCGCATTAAGAGTATTCAACTTCTAAGTGCTACGGAAATTTTCCAAAAAAATATCACTATTTCTGATTGGATGAATTTAAGCGCGTGAGCGTCAACAATTTTATGTCGAGGTCATTGGCTTTTAACAAAGAATTACTTTGTACTTTCAAGCTTCCACTTCCAGCTTTTAAATGCACCACACCCAATTTCAAGGGTTTAAAATCTTTGATGTAAGATTCCTCCCTCGGTACATTGTCATGCTCCATCCCAATTAATGGTGCATTATTTTCCATGATGATTTTATTTGTCAAGAAAGAATTACCAAAAGACATGGACAATTCTGTTCCAACATTCTCTTTGGAGCAAGCATAATACAGATTAATTTCAAAATCTCCTTCTTGTTCCAATGCTACCTCCCAACTGATAAAATCTTCTTTATTTAACCAATTTGTCATGTGGCTATCGTTGGGATGCTGGTTGGAACGTTTGATATTTCCATGGGCTGTTCCTTCGCTAACTGGCAATTGAGTAGTTGCTATTGCGGGATGTCCAATAATTAAAGGTCTAATGTCCTCTTTGGGAAGTTCTATTAATACTTCTGACAACCATTTATTTTTCACTTGTGTAAGTTTCTGATATTCGGAGGGGAATGTTTCAGCCACATTTTTTGTTTGAGAATAGTCCGCAACCAAATCATACAGCGCACCATCAGCAGCCAACCTAAAATTTTGCGAGCGAACACTTGTTTGTTTATTCCAATAATTAACAATCGTACGATCAGAATCCATAGATGATTTTCCCATCAATAGAGGCTTAAGGCTTATCCCATCCAAGGATTTCTGCGTTACAAAAGGAATTTCAGCTAAATCGGCCAAGGTCGGCAACAAATCCATCACACTCGCAATGGATTTAATTTGAGTCCCTCCTTTTAATTTGGCAGGCCATTGAAGAATCAGAGGTGACCTAACTCCACCCTCATCTGTTGTCCCCTTAATTCCTTTCATCCCCCCGTTCCAACGATGTCCATTAGGGCCATTGTCAGAAA
>JBILRJ010000082.1:0-10335 GCA_044372695.1 Spirosomataceae bacterium | reverse complement strand
ACTTATACACCTTATTGACGAAGGAAATAAACTCTTGTAACAAGACTTTTTCATCTGAGTGAGCAATGGTCTTAACCTTCAAGCACAATTCTTTCTGAGCATTTAAGTAGAAAAATCCCATGCCAATCACAATGATTTTACCAAACTCGGCATACAAAGCGGCTCTTTCAAAGTATAGGTCTTCTGCGGAAACTTGTTCGGGATTCAACAGGTTCTTCGCTTTTTTTACCCAAAGTTCTTTCATTTTATCCGAAACCATGGCAAAATTAGCTTCTCCAGAACTTGTCTCTATATCGATGAACAGGGTGCTTTTGAAATTCTTTAATAACTCCATACAACTAAAGGGGTTTAACAAATGTTTCACGTGAAACAGGAAGTATTTCAAATTGGAACAAAGAAGTTAAGTGGCTTAACACTTTGGTTTTTACTTCTTCTTCATTCATCTTTCTTCCCAATTCATGGGACAAAGAAGTAACACCTTTGCTTGCTATGCCACAAGGAACAATGTGTGAAAAATAGCTGAGATCTGTGTTGATGTTCAATGCTAAACCATGCATACTGATCCAGCGAGAAGCCTTTACGCCAAAGGCACAAATTTTACGAGCATTTTCAGCAAGGGGATCAATCCAGACGCCTGTCAAGCCTGCAATTCTTCCAGCATTCAAGCCATAATCGGAACAAGTCAGAATGATGGCTTCCTCCAAGGTGCGTAAATACAAATGAATGTCTGTGAAAAAGTTTTCCAAATCCAAAATAGGATAAGCAACCAGTTGTCCGGGACCATGGTAGGTGATATCGCCACCTCGATTGGTTTTAAAAAAACTGGCTCCAATGCTTGCTAAAAACTCTTCTTGCATCAACAAATGAGAGATGTCGCCACTCTTACCAAGTGTGTAAACGTGGGGGTGTTGGCAAAACAAAAGGAAGTTAGGTGTTTCTTTTTTCGCGGTTTCTTCCGCATTTCGATTAGCCAATTTGATGGCAGAAGTAGCCGCCAACAATGACTCTTGTAAATCCCAAGCCACTTGGTAGGGGACGAAGTTTAAATCAACAAATTGAACTTGTTTGTTTTGCGACATATGGAAGAAAGCATTTGGGGAAGAAACGGCTCCGTTTCTATTCAAAAACAAATATACAAGATTGATGAAACAATCAGAATGTGGAACATGTTTCACGTGAAACAATTGTTAAATAATCAAGTCCTTGATATTCTGCTTTAATCGATTCGATTATCAATTTACTGTTAGTTTTCTTTTTTGTGTGGCGGTACATTTGATCCAAAAACCCATGGCAAAACACCTCAAACAAGGGCGATTGGCAGAGAAAATAGCCGCGACTTATTTAGAAAAAAATGGATATCAAATAGTTGACAGAAATTACAGAAGCGGAAAAGCAGAAGTAGACATCATTGCAAAGAAAGGGATTTTCATGGTTTTTGTGGAGGTCAAATCCCTGAAAAAAGTCGCCTTTGGTCATCCTGAAACCAACATTAACAGTCACAAAACAGCGCTTTTATTCCAAGCGGCAAATGCCTTCCAATTTGAAACCAAATGGAATCAAGAAATACGCTTTGATGCCATTGCTGTGACTTTTTTGCAACAAGCTTATAAAATTGAGCATTTCGAGGATGCTTTTTCGTAAATTCGCGATTTAGTAATCTTATATGATAACCTTTAGTTCAGAAGACATCGTTTTTTCATTGCCGGACAAAAATAAAAACAAGGCCTGGCTTAAATCCGTCGCAGAAAGCGAAGGAAAAAGCATCAGAGATTTGAATTATATTTTTTGTTCAGATGCCTATTTATTGGAAATCAATCAAACCTATTTAAACCACGATACCTTAACGGATATCGTAACCTTCGACAATTCGGAAGGGGGCAAGTTTATCGAAGGTGACTTATTTATTTCCTTGGAAAGGGTCAAAGAAAATGGGGAGAAATTCGGCACGAGTGATACAGAATTGCACCGAGTAATGGTGCACGGACTCCTTCACTTATTAGGATACAAAGACAAAAAAAAAGAAGATAAGGCCCAAATGAGGGAAAAAGAAAACGAATACTTATTAAAGCTAAAAGCTTGAGAGATTGTTCCACGTGAAACAAAATGAACATGCAGAATAAATACGATGTGATTGTGGTAGGTGCCGGACATGCAGGCTGTGAAGCGGCGCATGCTGCTGCTCAGATGGGCTCGCGCGTTTTGCTCATCACAATGAACATGCAAACGATTGCCCAAATGTCGTGCAACCCTGCCATGGGCGGTGTCGCCAAGGGGCAAATTGTTCGAGAAATAGATGCGATGGGAGGGATGTCTGGATTAATTTCTGATAAGACCATGATTCAATTCCGAATGCTCAACCGATCCAAAGGTCCAGCCATGTGGTCGCCTCGCTGCCAATCGGATCGAATGAGGTTCGCGGAGGAGTGGAGAATGGTATTGGAACAAAACCTGCTCGTCGACTTCTGGCAAGATTCTGTACAAGAACTCATCGTGGAAAAAGGAGAAGTAAAAGGCGTAATTACAAGAATGGGAATGTCCTATTTTGCCCCCGCCATTGTCTTAACAAATGGCACTTTCTTAAATGGATTAATTCACATTGGCGAGAAAAGTTTTGGTGGAGGAAGAATGGCAGAACCAATGGCTATTGGACTTACCGAACAATTGATCCAACTTGGCTTTGAGGCAGGAAGAATGAAAACAGGAACACCTCCAAGAGTGGACGGAAGAAGCCTAGACTACGCTGCCATGGAAGAACAAAAAGGCGACGAAAAGCCTAGTAGTTTTTCTTATTTAACAAAAACACCCATTCAAGAACAAAGGTCTTGTTGGATTTCTCATACGAACCTGAAAGTCCACGATGTGCTCCGAAAAGGTTTCGACCAATCGCCCATGTTTGCTGGAAGAATCAAAGGACTCGGACCCAGGTATTGCCCTTCTGTAGAAGACAAAATCAATCGCTTTGCCGATAAAGACAGTCACCAAATATTTGTAGAACCAGAAGGCTGGAACACCGTGGAAATTTATGTCAATGGATTTTCCACCTCCTTGCCAGAAGAGATCCAGTTCGAAGCCATTCGATTGATCCCTGGTTTTGAAAAAGCCAAAATGTTTCGACCAGGTTATGCCATTGAGTATGATTATTTTCCACCAACCCAATTACAGGCAACTTTAGAAACCAAAAGAATTAAAGGATTGTTTTTTGCAGGGCAAATCAATGGAACCACCGGATATGAAGAGGCCGCATGCCAAGGCCTGATGGCTGGAATCAATGCCCATCAAACCGCACAAAATTTGGACCCATTTACTTTGTCAAGATCAGACGCTTATATCGGTGTCTTGATTGATGACCTCATCAACAAAGGAACCGACGAACCATACCGCATGTTTACCTCAAGAGCAGAGTTTAGAACCCTGCTACGACAAGACAATGCAGATGAGCGACTCACCGAAAAAGCCTATGCGCTCGGACTCGCCAAAAAAAGTCGCTTAGATGTTTACAGTCAAAAAAAAGAAGCTTTAGCTAATTTGATTCAAGAAATCAAAACAACCAAAGTAAAGCCAAATGAAATCAACGATTGGTTGGAAAATCAAGGCTCCGCGAGTATCAAAGAAGGAACACCTGTATTGAATCTTCTCAAAAGATCAGACATCGCATTTGAAAAGCTTTTGGAACACCCAAGCGTTTCTCATTTGAAAGAAAAGTACAAAGAAGACGTTTTGGAACAGGGAGAAATCGTGGTGAAATACGAAAGCTACATAGCCAAAGAATTGGTCATGGTCAATAAGATGAAATCCATGGAGGACTTATCCATTCCAAGTAATTTTGATTATGATAAAATCAAAACCCTATCTACCGAATCTAGAATAAAACTAAAATCAATAAAGCCCCAGACGATCGGACAAGCCAGTAGAATATCAGGAGTCTCTGCCTCTGATATTTCGATCTTGTTGCTATTTATGGGAAGATAAATATGGAACAACTGCATCAATGCCCTTCTTGTGAACATCCTCATTTTAGCCACTTTTTAGCGGCGAAAGATCACACGGTTTCCCATGATACATTCGAAATTGTTCAATGTGCCGCCTGCCAATTATTGTTTACAAATCCAAGACCCGAGGCAAAGGAAGCTGGTAAATATTACCAATCGGAAAATTACATTTCGCATAGCAATACCCAAAAAGGATTGATCAATCAATTGTACCATTACGTGCGAAATATTACCCTGAGACAAAAAACCTCTTGGATAGAAAAATACAAAATAGGAGAAAAAAAACTCCTGGACATTGGTTGTGGAAATGGCCACTTTTTGTCGGCAGCAAAAAAGAAAGGCTGGAAAGTAAGCGGGATGGAATTAGATACCGAAACCGCCAAGCGTGCAAGTGAATTGGTGCAACAAGAAATCTATCCAACGCTGAAAAAAATTCCAACAGACGCCCAATACAATGTCATCAGCATGTGGCATGTACTAGAACATGTCTATGAATTAGAAGAATACTTCTTATTTTTTAAAAAACACCTGGTACCAAAGGGTCAATTACTGTTGGCCTTGCCCAATCATTTAAGTCATGACGCACAAGTCTATCAAGAGCATTGGGCAGCTTATGATGTTCCCCGACACATCTACCATTTTAATCCTCAAAGCTTAGAAACATTAGCTCAAAAACATGGCTTTAAATTGGTGAAAAGCAAAGGTCAAATATTCGACAGTTTTTACATTTCTCTGTTGAGTAACGAATATAAATTTGGGGAAAAAAGAATTTTTTCAGCCTTCTACCGCGGATTTGTTTCTAACTTAATCGCTTGTTTAAAAACGGGAAACTACTCAAGTAATTTATATATTTTGGAACATGCATAAATTTTTGAAAAACACCTTGTTGTTTGCCCTTCTACTTTTTGCGATGGCGCAATTGCTATTTCAAAATTGTGCTCAAATGGCTTCTCCTCCAGGGGGGAAAAAAGACACCTTGGCTCCTAAAATAATTTCATCCATTCCATTAAATAAAAGCAAGAACTTCAAAGGGAGAAAAATTGAGCTTAACTTCAATGAATATATTGCGCTAAAAAACATCAACCAAGAGCTTCTGATTACTCCAAACGTTGGATTTTACGAAACCAAAATCAGACCAAACGGCATCAGCATCATTTTGGACAGCGCCTTGAAAGAAAACACCACCTATACCTTTAATTTTAGAAATGCCATTGAGGATGTCTCAGAAAGAAATCCTGGGAAAAACATCAAACTTGTTTTTAGCACCTCAGACCTAATTGATTCCTTGTCTATCAAAGGAAATGTCCGAAATCTAAAAACAAATAAAAAATTGGAGAACATTCTGATTGGACTTTACCCTTACAATGACACCTTGAGGATTGATAAAGAAAAACCCTATTACTTCAGCAAAACCGATACCTCAGGAAACTATCAATTGGAAAACCTGGCCAAAGGAAAATACTATTTAGCCGCTTTTGAGGATGTAAACAATAATTTACTCCTAAACTCCAGCAAAGAGCAAGTAGACTTTATTACGGATAAATACATCGACTTAAATAGTAATTTGGAGCAAAATTTTTCCGTGAGTTTACAAAACTTGGATGCGCTCAAACAATTAAAAACAAGTATCAACGCAAAAACCGCACTCTTTGAATACAACCGAGGAATTAAGAAAATACGTATCGAAGGCAAAAACAATTCCCCTGTGCCTGTTTACCAAATTGAGTCCGATCGAAATATCCGTTTTTATGTTGACAACATTGATCGAAAAGATACCATTTTTCTAAAAACCTTCATTACCGATTCTTTAGATAGAACTAGTCCTTTTGATTTAAAGATCAAATTCAGAGAAGTAAACAAAAAAGAAAAAGTCGTTTTAAACCCTATTCGAATAGACATAAAACCCGCCTCAGGTAAATTTATCTCTCCAATCGATTCCCTTGTATTTACCTTCGATAAACCGATTAAGTTCCACGACTTGAATAAAATTCAGTTTATAAAAGCGGAGAATGAAACATTGTCCATTCCTGAAGCATATTATCATTGGAATGAATTTAAAAACAGATTAATTATCCCTACGTTTTATTTACCAGCAAACGATAAATTCGAACTTAAAATTGATAAAGGAGCCTTCATTAATATTGAATCAGATACAAATGCTGTGTTCAATCAAAAAATTGAGCGACAAGATTTAGAAAACTACGGAACCTTAGAAGGTACCATTGGAACAACATCAAAAGAATTCACCTACATTGTGGAGGTAATCAATGCCAATACAAACGAACGAGCTTACAGTCAAACCACACAACAAAATTTTAGTTTTAAATACGTGGAACCTGGTACTTATACAATAAGAGCTATTGAAGATAAAAATCAAAATGGAAGCTGGGATATCGGAAATTATCTATTAAGAGAAAAGCCGGAGAAAATCTATTTTATGGAAACAAAAATAAAAATAAAAGCGAATTTTCAGATAACTGATTTGTTGATAAATACCCTTAAATAGTGTGGATAAGCTGTGGATAAAAGCTCTTTTTGTGCACATTGAATTCACACTGATGTGTACAAATTGATGAAAATGAAATAAATGTGGGTAAGTAACATTTATCCACGAAGTTATACACAGTTATACACAAAAATTAATCGATCAATAAAATTTATAATTAATTGTTGATCAATGTAATACAAACCAAAAATTGACTTATCCACAAATCCACACACAACAATAAATAACAATAAAAAAGATTAAGATTTAAATATTCTTTTTTTTAAATAAAAGGCTGTGGATAAAAAACGTATGTTGAGGAATTTCTTTTTTTTATGGCTCTTTTTTGCTTGGACAAATTCCCTTGCTCAATCCAATAATCGTATGTTGGATAATGAAAATGTGGTCAATGATTTTCGATCTGCATTGGCTTTGAATAATTCATCCAAACAGGCAAAAGCTATCGAAGAAATTTTGCTTAAATCGGCTAAAAATGGTACTTTATTTACAAAAGAAGCCTATAATTACCTTAATGAAGTTAATTTAACGGAAAAATGGTTGTTTCATTGTGGAAAACTTGTGGATAACTTATTATCGGAAACAGGTTTAAATTCTGCGCAGGAATTCATTTATTATTTATCGGATCAACAAATTCCCACTTTGGTGTTAGAAAAAATGTTGATCCAAAAAATCCAAGTTTCTCCAGATGATGTGAATTACATAGAATTGGTCATTCAGTTGTATGTATCGAATCGTCAATATGAAAAAGCGTGGATTCAGCGAAGGGCTTTGGATATTCGGCTCAAACAATCGGGAAGTAAGTTGGGTGAATTTGTTCAAATTTGTTTGCAAAATGAACAATGGGAATTGGCCATGAAAATATTTGATCATTTGATCAAAACATATCCTAGTTCTGGACAAACGCCTCGCTGGTTTCAAGGTTCTTTGATTGCCAAAGAGCAAATGTTATTTCTAAGTCCAAAGTCAGAGGAGCTTGAATTATTCAGCTTAATCAACGCTTATCGGAAATTAAGAAAAGATCGAGGAATTAATTCTTTAACGGTGGAAACTTTTCTCAAGGAAGCGAAGATTTATTCCGTTTACTTGAAAAACATTGACTCGGCAATTCTTGTATTGGAAAAGGGATTACAAGAGTTGGGAAACAATGTGGAAGTCGAGTCTCGCATGAAATTGGAATTAGCCCATTTATTTTCTTTCCAAGGGAAAAAATACGAAGCCTTAATTCAATTGGCACAAGTGGAGAAATTAACCAAAGACAGTCCGATTTCTTACGAAGCGAAATTACGTAGGGCAAAAATATATTATTACACCGGAGATTTTGAATTGGCAAAAGAGTTGCTGGACATACTCAAAGAAAGTACACAAAAGGAAATTGCCAACGATGCTCTGAATTTGCGTTGGGTTATAGAAGATAATACAGGCATAGACTCTTTGGAAGTTCATTTAAAAGCATTCTCTGCCATTCAATTTTTGTATGAGCAAAACAAAATACAGGAAGCGGATGAATCTTTGCAACAATTTTTAACCCGGACAGATAAACAGGGTTTAGAAGATGATGTTATATTTTTAAAAGCTCAACGGGCGCTCCTTGTTCGCAATTTAAATGAAGCGAAAACATTATTTTACGATTTATGGAAACGATTTCCGAACGATATTTATGCGGATGATGCACTCTATCAATATTTATTGTTGACTGATTTTTCTGATAAAACATTGGCTCAACAATTCATACAAAACTATCCTACAAGCCTTTTTCAATCCATTGTTCGGGAGAAATTACTAATCCCATTAAATTCTTACTAAAAAATAATTGGAATGTTCTATAATTGCTCTCTCTGTTTTCATAACTTTGGAAATACTTTGAGATCAAAAAAATGGAACATCAACAACTAGAACGCGTATTTGATTTATTGATTGCTTATTCTGATAAACAAATGACCGATTTGTTTAATAAGAAAACCCAAGGGGTTTGGAAAAACTATTCGGCATCAGAAACATTGAACATCATCAACGATGTAGCTTTGGGTTTGATTGAATTGGGAATTAAGCCTAACGACAAAGTGGCAATCATTGCGTCTAATCGACCCGAGTGGAATTTCATCGATTTTGCCATTCAGATTATTGGTGCTGTATCAGTTCCGATGTATCCAACGATTACGGTAGAAGACTATGCGTTTATATTCAAGGATTCGGAAGTAAAAATCATTTTTGCGGAAAATGCGGATTTGTGGAATAAATCTAAAGAAGCAGCAAAAGGAAACGATAATGTTCAGGAAATTTTCACTTTTGATCAAGTTGCAGGAGCAAAATATTGGACAGAGGTCATTGATTTAGGTTTGGGAAAAGATGCTTCTGTGTTGGAAGAGTTGAAATCGAACGTAAAAGCTGAGGATTTGTTGACCTTGATTTACACATCAGGAACTACGGGCCGTCCGAAGGGAGTGATGCTAACACATAAAAATATTATCAGCAACATCAAAGCCTTGGTTCGGGGAAAATACTTTGATTTGTACGATGGCGACAAGGCATTGAGTTTTTTACCGCTTTGTCACATTTATGAAAGGACAGACATTTACATGTACATGTATTATGGTGTTTCGATTTATTATGCAGAAAGCATGGAAACCATAGCAGACAACATCAGAGAAGTTCGTCCAAGCATGTTTGCAACCGTTCCTCGTTTATTAGAAAAGGTTTTTGATAAAATTTTAGCCAAAGGAAACGAACTAACCGGATTGAAGAGAAGTTTGTTTTTCGGTGCGGTGGAATTTGGTTTAAAGTATGACCCAATGGTTAAATTGGGATTGTTGGATCAAATCAAACTAGGTTTCTACCGTAAGCTGATTTTTAGCAAGTGGAAAGAGGCATTGGGAGGAAATATACGTTTAATTACATCGGGCTCAGCCGCTTTGCAACCGCGCCTTTCCAGGGTTTTTTGGGCAGCAGGGATTCCGATTTCCGAAGGATATGGTTTAACGGAAACATCTCCTGTTATCTCGGTTTCACAGGTGAGTCCACCAGACTTCAGAATAGGTTGTGTTGGGACATTGTTGGATTGTTTGGAGTTGAAAATAGCAGAAGACGGAGAAATATGCGTCAAAGGCGATTCCATTATGCCTGGATATTACAACAACCCAGAGGCAACCGCTGAAGCAATAGATTCGGAAGGCTGGTTTCATACAGGCGACATAGGAATGATGGTAGAGGGAAAATATTTAAAAATCACGGATCGCAAGAAGGAAATATTTAAAACTTCAGGTGGAAAATACGTTGCCCCTCAATTGGTGGAAAATAAATTGAAAGAATCCGCATTTATTGAGCAGTGTATGGTTGTGGGAGCAGGGCAAAAGTTTCCGTCGGCTTTAATCATTCCAGAATTTTTAGCATTAAAAGTATGGTGCAATCAGCAAGGAATAGCAGCAGAGACAAACTTAGAAATGATCCATCACCCAGAAGTGGTGGCTTTGATGGAAGAAGAGGTAAAAACGACCATGTCGAGTGTTGCGAAGTACGAACAAGTTAAAAAGTTTGTCTTATTGCCGGCATTATTTTCAATTCAAGAAGGAGAACTTACTCCAACATTGAAATTGAAACGCAAAATCATTTACGCCAAATATGAACACTTGGTCTTACCGTTGTATAATTAAACGTAATTTCTGAAGGCGCAGTCTTGTTTTTTTAGTATTTTTGAAACTTGTATCGATTTAGTGAAAGTGATTTTTAAAAAATGATGAATTCAACCCAAAAAGTAGCATTAATTACAGGAGTAACAGGACAAGACGGAGCATATTTAGCTCAGCTATTGTTGGAAAAAGGGTATGTTGTACACGGAATTAAGCG